>NZ_JAMPPE010000011.1:0-140252 GCF_028480905.1 Providencia sp. PROV156
CACCTTTGTTTCATTAAGGGATAAAAAATTCATTTCTATTTTATCTCAAAATGAAGCTAATCCTCTGCTACCTATTTTTAAACGTATTGAAACACAAATGGCTATAGGCAAAACACCTAATACACTCGCAGACCTTTTCTTTATTGAGCATAAGCGAAAGAAGGCACAACAAGCTAGAATGGATACTAATAATGGATAATAACAAGCGATTAGCTGGTAGCGAATTAGATAAGTACAATAATACGTTGTACTGGGACTCACGCCGATTGAGACAACATTGAAGACTTGAGGTATTATAACGTTATTGAAGACTGATGTTGGTATGAAAAAGGGTAAATATGCGAATCAATCAAATTGAGCTGAGTAATTTTAGGAAATACGCGTCAGCACGTATTAATTTTCACCCACAATTTACACTCCTGATCGGTAATAACGCATCAGGTAAAACAACGATTCTAGATGCGCTTGCAATGTTACTTTCGACCTATTTTCAAGGTGCACGAATCACTACTGGTGGAGCAACATTAAAGAAATCCGATGCTCGGTACATCGTTGTTGAAAAAGAGGGACAGGTTTTCCTCGAACCGCAACCTAACGTCTGGTTAAAAGCAACAGCAGTTCTTTCTGAAGTAGAAAATTATGTTGAGTGGATTCGTGAACTGGGTGATCGCGGAGGTAAAGCTAAAGAATTAATAGCACATGGTGCTGATATTAGAAAAAAAATTGCAAAAGGATATAGCCCCGACCTACCATTACTTTGTTATTACGGATCCGGTCGTTTGTGGGAACTTCACCGGGATATGAAAACTGGACATCCCGGTTCGCAACTGGATGCTTACCGCTATTGCCTTGACCCAAAGTCCGATCAGTACGTTTTTCAAAAATGGTTTAAACGTTTAACTCTATCTGAATTGCAGCGTAAAACTGAAATACCTGCCTTACAGGTTGTAAGAAATGCCATAATTCAGTGTATTCCTGGCGCAAAAAATTTTATTTTTGACATTAATGAAGATACTTTATTGATTGAACTTAAAAGAGAAGGAATTGTTAGGTTTAGTGATCTGAGTGATGGTTTTCGTAATATGGTGGCGATGGTGGCGGATATTGCTCATCGTTGTGCCAAACTTAACCCGCACTTTGGCCATACAGCCGCGCAACTGACGCAAGGTACAATTCTTATTGATGAACTTGATCTGCATTTACATCCCAAATGGCAGCGCCGGGTCATCCCTGATTTGAGATCAACATTCCCTAAAATTCAATTTATAGCAACGACACATTCCCCTTTCATTATTCAATCTGCAAATGTTGGTGAAGTTATTGATCTTGATAGTTTTGAGAATATGCAAAATGACACCAAGGCTCTTAACAACGTTGCTACAGTTGTTCCTGAAGCGCTTTATACCGGTAAATCTATTGAAGATATAGTTGAGGCAATTATGGATGTACCCGTACCTCAACGCAGCCAACGATATCAGGAAATGTATGATGCGGCTAAAGAGTATTACGCACTGCTTGAGGGAGGAAAAAATGCAACAAATGATGAGAGAAATGAGATAAAACGAAAGCTTGATAAACTTACTGCGCCATTCAGCGATAATGTTGCGTATCACGCATTTCTCGAAATGGAAAGGGTAAATGCAGGGCTAGGACGAACCCAACAAGGTAATGATGAGTGAGACCAGTTAATAGGGGGCCATGTCCCAAAAAAGACGACGGAACCGATGTTGCCTATACAGAATATAAAAATGCGCGTAGGGCCTTAATTAATAGAATGGGTGAATATTGTTCTTATTGCGAGGCGCGCCTTTCTGCAAGTCTTGCTGTTGAGCATGTTAGGCCCAAAAAGCCCCAAGGAGCAACACAAGTCGATCTGACTCGGTTATTGTCCTGGGATAATTTTCTTCTAGCTTGTACTAACTGCAATTCAACAAAAGGTAATACTGATGTTGTGATTACCGATTATCTCTGGCCAGACTGTGACAATACTTTTTCTGCTTTTATATATTCTGAAGGAGGAATCGTCAGTGCCAGAGAGTCAACCGTTACTATCAAGGCTCAAAATATGATTACTCTGGTTGGTCTTGATAAACGTCCGGATACAACAGATGCTTCAGATCGACGATGGCTGAATCGAAAAGAAGTTTGGGACATTGCTGTATTGTCCAGAGAACGACTTGCAAATAACGATATCATCGCTCTTCGTGAACAAATTATTGAGACTGCCAAAGGTTATGGGTATTGGAGTGTTTGGATGACGGTTTTTGCAAATGATGCAGACATGCTGGCACGTTTTTTTGTATGCTTTCCTGGTACTAGCCCTGAATGTTTTGATAATCATTATGCGCCGGTTACAAGGCCTGGTGGGCAATGTTGATTTGTTTATAGTCATCCTTTTCTATGACGAGCCCCCGTCAACTCGCATTTTAGTCGTGTAAACAACGTCGGCTTTTGGCACAGAGCGGCCTTTCAGATTAGGATACCTTAAAAGCAAAAATGGCTTCGACATTTTTGCTTTTCCTATGATTTATGGCTTTAGGCTGTTTACTTAAACATAAAATCACCCATTTTACGGGGAGCTAGTGCAAAATCTGTTTATTGTATACCATATTTCAGCTCACGAGCTTCGAAAGCATGCTGCCCACCTTCTAACACATCACAGATAGCCTTACGCATGCTATTTTCTTGTCCATAATCGCCATACTCAAGCGCACCGCTACGATAAGTGATTACCTCATCTGTATTACTAGCAATTATCACTTGTTCCGCATCACAGTTCACAACAAGATTAGCATTATGTGTGACAATAATTACCTGACGGTATTCCTTTATTTTACGAAAAAGAGGGACAAGTTGACGCATAATAAATTCATTATCGAGGTCATCCTCAGGTTGATCAAACACAAAAGGAGAACCAAACGTATCTGTTGCAAGTTTGAGACAAACATAAAAGGTACCACGTTGTCCTGCAGAAAGTTTCTCGACTGTTTTTCCCTTATATTCAAATTCTGCTCGGACTGTAAGATAACGTGATACTTGCTCAGGGCTATATAAAAAAGCTAATAGAGCGAACGGTCCCTGGCTGTTGAAATAATCAGACCGCCAAAAAAAGGTCTCTAGTGTGATTTTTTTACCCGGCTCTTCAGGTAGCTCAATAATTTCCTTTCCTTCAATTAACGCTATAAAATCGTTAATAGTTTCAACACCGAAAACAACCGAAAGTTTTTCAACACTGGACTGCTCACTTGAAGTCCTAAATCGACTTCGGTTAACTCTTTCAAGGATTCCATTATAAAAAACAGTTAAATCAAAGTAAGGTTGCCCATAAATACGAATGTCTGTAAGTATTTCCCTTATCAGCTCTTTTTGATCAGTCGTAAAGTGCTCCTTTTCAGCTAATGAAGCAAAACTTGTATCAATCGTATTTTTTTGTTCTAAAAATTGATGGACAAAGGCCCCCATCATTTTTTCTCGTTTGCCTACATCTTCACCTGCCTGAGTGATCCGGCTCTGAATTTCTTCTACTTTTAATTTTGCTTGCTCGATCTGAGATTGATAACCACGAATTTTATCTAACACACCAGAAATATCCTGCTCAATGCCTTGAGATCTAAATTCGCCAATTATGCGGGTATTATCCTCGTTGACTAATTTAAGTTGACCTTGAATAGTTGATACATAGTTTGTGGTGTGATCTTTTAGCTCTTTCAGCTCTATTTGCGGTATGAGAACAACTCCTGTAGGGATCGAGTTCATTTGCATAATTCGGGTGTTAAGATTTTTTTCTACTTCTTCAGTGTCTTTCAATAAAAGCTCACCAGAACTTATAGCCTGCGTGAATTCAGCTATCCGGGTACTATTTATCTGAAACTTTTCAATTAGAGCCTTATTTTTTTCACTAGTTAGTGTTTTGATTTTTTCTTGTGCAACTCTTATGATTTCGGAGTGATATTCCCGTGTATTTACTTTTTGGTTGTATCCATCGCAATAAGAGTAATAATCTCGGAAGCTTTTGTAGTTATTAAGGTTTTGGTCAAGTTCATTGCGAAGAGATTCAGGAATATGTTCATCGGGCAGCCGTAGCATTTTTTTTATTTCATCACTAATTAGACCTGGTTGCTGGCAAAGGGTTTTGATTTCACCTTGTGATACATGAAGATAGTCATAGCTTTCTGTACATGAGTCAAACAGAATTTTCTCTCCATTTGCCTTATCTAGCTCTATGGTCAATTGTTCTACATTTACTGCCCTTTCTTCACTTCCGCGAGTTGCTGAGCCAATGAAATGTGATCGAATTGCATCTAGCAGTAGACTTTTTCCAGTACCACGTCCTCCTATAATGGCTACCATATATGGACTTAAAGGAATATTTAATTTTTTAAATCGAATCGATTGACCATCGAATATAGAGCCGCCAACCTCAATGCGGCTGAAATGCACTTTAGAAAGATGCTGATCTATCCAACTCTCTTTTAATCGTATGCGGGAACTAGGCTCTAAAGTAGCCTGCCGTAGCCCTTCAAATGTTGGTAGTGCTTTAACCCAAGTATACTTACTACCGATATCTTCTAGGCAGTGGGCATCTGAGCAATGAAAAACAGGCTTACTACTTGCGCCTGGATAGCGGTCAGTCTTCAAAAAAAACTCTCTATCTCGTAAGTTTCCGAAAATAATCTGTCCTTGTCTGTCTATCCATGTGGCAAGTTCTCTGGAGCGACCATTAGCATCAGGGCGATACCCTCCATAGCCATTTGGGCATATTGCAATAAAAAAATCTCGATATGGTTCCAAGGTAGAATTTAAATGCTCAAGCAGTTGACTATAGTCAATCACAATAGTTTCGACACTTAATCCGCTAGATAGCACATCTTTTTCGCAACAATATAGTATTCTCCCACTACCATCAGTAAGCTTCAATCGCAATCTAGCCAATACTTCATTAATACGGCTAGTACTTAATTTATCCGAAAATAGGACGTGAATATTGATGTATTCACCTTCCTTATTTTGTTGATCTAAACGTAGTTCTATGTTTCCCAAAACCTTGATGTCGAGCCCCTGTCTGGTAATTTCATCTCGGATAGTTTCGAGCTCATTCTGTCGAAAATAGAAGTAATTGGTTACACCTATCAAAGAAAGTTGCTGTTCACCAAGTTTTTTAACATAGGCTTCGACATTATCATTATTGGTAAAATTGTTAGCCAACCACGTCATTGGACTGTGAATATGTAAATCCCATTTATTCCATGTTGATCCTTTCACTCAAACAACCTTCTTTTTTATTAGATAGATGAACTAATGGTATTGGATATAGACATTATTATCTAGTGGAAATATGTACTTAGTGATGCAGCTCACTATCTGATATCAAAACCAATATTCCAGCAAACAACTTGAGCTTCCAATGGTTTTTATGCGCCTTACATATGTTATATTTATCATGTTCACCATATAACGAATACAGGATACATATTTATGATAAATGAAAATGATTTAAGAGACCTTATTTGTGAAAATATCACTATACTTGGGGACGATCTAGAACTTCTTAATAAAGAAAAATATATTCCAAATACTTTAGGTACGAGAGGTTTTATCGATATATATGCTAAAGATAGAAATAATAATCATGTGCTGATTGAGTTAAAGCGAAGTGACCAAGCATCAAGACAGGCAATCCATGAGGTTATTAAATATGCTGAGGGTGTAAAATCACATTTTGGTGCTAATGATGACGAAATAAAATTAATCATTGCCTCAACAGAATGGAAAGAGTTATTAGTACCGTTTTCAAGTCTAGTATACAATACTCCCTTTTCTCTAAAGGGAATTAAACTACAACTAAGCAATGAAGAAATAACAACAGAAATAATGAAACCTCTTATTTATAATAAAGGACGTTTCATTTCTCCAAAATATGAAGTTTTTTGGTATAAAGATGAATCAAGTTTAAATCAAGGGATTAATTCAATAAATAAAGAGTTAAATAAAATTGGAATTAACAATTACTTACTAAGTATATTAAAATCTTCTAACCCAATTATTTCACCATCCAAAGAAAGACGGATAGAGGTTTTAAAAGAATTAGCTCATATTATGGGGACTGAAACGAAAAATGTCCCTACCGATTTTTTTTCGTATATTGTTTTTCTTTCAACGCAAATAATGTCATCAACCAAGCAGCTAGCTATAATCAAAAAAAATCATTCTGAAGAGACCATTCAGGAAGTTATGGGTTATATTGATGGTATGACTGAGGAGGAGATGGTTGATGTATTACACGATTATACGCTCGAATTAAAAGATATACATAGTGATGATATGGAGATTGGAGATCCTGCAAAATTTTCACTTTATCTAAATGATAGTGAAATTAGTCTTAATAAATTGGTTAGGAAAGGTTTTTTCGAACTAAATACTAATTTGACAGATGAGAATCTTATAACTGAACTTACGGGAAACAAAGGAAATTCAATACAAAAATTAGAAATTAGTATATTGACCAGTGATAAACAACAACTTAGTAGTTTAAAAGATAAAATTAAAACTCTATTAGAAACAAATGTGGTTTGGAAAAATCAATTATTACAAATCTTAAATGAAATAGAGAGTAATCATGATTCTTCAAAAATTGAACTGACCATATACCACCCAAGAATGGCTTTGTTTTCCATTTATTATTCAATTAAAAAACAAACAGATATGGAGAGTTATATACCATACTATACCCTTGCAACTAAAGACGCTAATGATAATCCTATTAAAATATATTACGGTTGCTTACAAAATAATGGTTCAGGTATTTCATTTAAAGAATTACTATTAAAATATTATAGTAATAACATCCATAACTTGATTCATACTATAACATGGGGTGGGACTGACAATCGTGACAATGAGATTCTTGATGATGTTGGTTTGTCTTATATGAGTTTTCATCATGATTTATTAACCGATAAAAAATATTCACTTATTAATAATAAATGGCGAGAGCAACGGATAAATACAATTACAGGTTACTTTGATGAATTCATTAAAAACCATTTGGAATTAATTAATGAAATTATGGATGAAATCTCATTTTTTGATATGGAAAATAGATTTTCAACTCCTAATATAGATACTCATATAATAATAGAAAAGAATGAGGTTCAATCACTTGATATATCTAAGCTTCATGAGTTCTTTGAGTTTGCCACATCAACCATCCCACATATTCGATTTTTTCAAGGGAAAGTTGACGTGACATTTAACGGCTATGACTCTGATGATGAACTTTACATGATTGATGAAGTAAGGCAATTCATACGTAAGGTTAATAATGAAATAAATTATTTATTCTTTTTTATAAACCCAAATGGAATAAGCCAAATTTTAAGAATCTTCTTTCTTTCTTTTTGCGAAATAAATAGTCAGATACGTAATTCAAATGGAAGAATAGAATTAGATCTAAACTTTGCAGATTCACCAAATTTTATTGAAAATCAATTTAATGGGTTAAATGAACTTACTGAAGCATGCGGTCTGAGTATTGATGATAATAAAAAAATAACTTACTCTATACTCGATAGCATAGGAATACCTTACGAATAAATATTTTGTATATACCCATAGATTTATGCATCAAGCTCCCAATATATAATATTTAGGGGGGCTATTTCGCTAATATACATATTTCCTTCACTGCATATCAATTTTTATTTGCGACATATATTAAGTCAGATTGCAAATTCAACCATCAAAACGGTGAGTAAAATCACATTATCATTAAATTATATAAAAAATAAACTCATGAACTATTGATTGTCATATCACCTTAAAAACAAGCAAAAATTGACATCTCATGAACTAAAATTCACTTCGCGAATGGTAACGATATAATATTTAAAGAAAAATAGGCGTGAACCTCATCAAATTCCGTAGAAGTTAAATAGAATATAGTGACTCAATAAATGCCATAACATGGCTTACTCCAAGTACACATCTTCATCCCTATCGGTCCGATAGCCTATTTTAAAAATTGAATAACTTAATCTTCACAAATGTATCCTTGGCATCTAAAACCTTTCCATCTTTACTTACTGGTAATATCAATCCAATTTCTGAATGCGTCTCCTTATCTACTAATATGGAACGTGGCTTATTAGACTCAAAAATAGATAAAAGCGGCTAACAAAATTGTTGCCGCTTGGTCATATAAAAATCTTTAATTCTCTATAAGAAAGTCTTTTCTCATCGGGACAAATATATCTAATATTTCCCCGCTCTCTAAACATTCACATTGGTGTTTTTCATTAGATGGAATATAAATAACATCACCACTATTAACTCTATTTTCTATTAAACCAACACGATAATTAAATGAGCCGGATATGATATAACTCATCTGTTCGTGTGGATGTTCGTGAAGTTCACCAATTGTTCCTGTAGTTAATGACACCTTTGCTATCATAATGTTTTCACTACCAAAAAATACCTTCCGTAATGTTCCAGGCGAAATATTCTTGGCATTTATAGTCTTATCGAATAAACATTATTTAAAATCCAATATTTTTGTTCTGCGGTCATTTATTTTATATTAACGCACTTGTTCTTCATTGTTTTCGATGGGTACAATTGGCTTAATATCTCTTAACATAATTAAATAAACCAATGCGCCTATAGCACAAGCAATTCCTGAAACAATTAAAGCCCATATAAATGATCCCGTTGCTGCAATAATATACCCTGTTACTATTGGGCCTAATATTCCACCGCAGTTAGATACAGCACTTTGCATGCCACCTAATACTGAAGTCATATTGCGTGGGGCGACATCTCCCGGTAAAGACCAAATAGCAGATGCGGCAAATGCAAGAGCAGCGTAAGATAAACATAATAATGTCATCATTAACGTCACTGATTCAACTAAGCCTGAAAATGCAATACTCGTAGCAATTAACATTCCTCCTACAATCGGGATTTTGCGAGCGAGGCTGACATTATTATATTTGATAAACAAATAGTCAGTAACCCAACCGCCCAACCACTGCCCAGCAATACCACATAGTGGAGGGAGCATTGCTGCAAACCCCATTTCTTCAAGGCTCATCCCCCGCTCCATCATTAAATAAGCAGGAAACCAAGTAATAAAGAAATAAATAGCATAATCCAACATGAAAAAACCAATACACATTGCTTGAACATTACGATAGCGAATTAATTGGTACCATTTCATTGGTTGGATATTATCGATGCCTTCTTTTTTAACTTGCCCTTCTCGAATATAAGCAAGTTCTTCGGCACTAATTTTAGGATGTTGTTCAGGATCGTGATAAACCTTAAGCCAAGCAAATACCCAAATAACGCCTAGGGCTCCACAAATAATAAATGCCGCTTCCCAGCCCCATTTAGCAATAATCCACACCACTAATGGCATAGCAAAAGCAGTACCAAATTTAGCGAGCTTCTCGATATCCAACTCAATACCCAGACCTGGTGTATTTGGTATTGTAAGGTAACCTTGTTCGTCAACCTTGAAAGGCGTTTTAACGATGCCATCAATATATTGGCTACCACCAATAAATTCGACATAATCCACTTGTGGGAAAGCGGCTGCCATTTGTAAGTCAGCAGCAAGCCCCATTGCCGTATTCCAGCCATGGCCGACATATTTCACGCCAAACTCATCCGCTAGCCATGCGATTCGGCGTTGCTCAGAAATTCCACCGACTTTAGTCACATCCGGCTGAACAATATCAAACGCTCCTTGCGATAACCATGGCAAGAAAGCTTGACGGCGAGTTAACACTTCACCTCCTGCAATGGCTACAGGGCTCTCTTTACGCAGCACTTTGAAGTCTTCAATATCATCAGGTCGTAAAGCTTCTTCAAACCAACCTACCTGATATTCAGCTAACATGTGTGAGGTTTGGATTGCCCATTTTAAGCCATTCGGCCAATATGCATCGCTCGCTCCTGCATCAACAAATAGTTGGGAATCTTGCCCTGCTGCATCCCTTGCAGCTTCAACAATTGCGCGGTCTAATTGTTGGTCATTACAGCGGCCAAAAGGTCCCCAACCAATTTTGAATGCTTTAAATCCTAATGACTTATATTCTAGGATCACCTTGTGCATAACATCTGGCTTTTCCATCAGCAACGAACAATAAGGTTGAACTTTTGACCGGTAGTTCCCTCCTAATAGAGTGCTTACTGGTAGCCCTGTTGCTTTACCTAGAATATCCCACAGTGCAATGTCGATCCCACTAATTGTGTGTGTTAGTGTACCTCCACGTCCCATCCAAAAAGTATTTTGTCTTAACTTTTCAGATACTCGCTCCGGCTGCAATGCACTTTCACCAAGACACAAAGACGCTAATACTGGGATAGCAGCTTCAACCAAACGACCATCAGTAAATACACTGCCATAGCCTGTAATACCCGCATCAGTATGAACTGCAATGATGGCATGAATAGGATCTTCTGGCTTTATTTCATTTGACCAGCCCCCCTTAGGGCTTTCTCCAAATAGTGGAACGGCAACAATCTCAGTAATTTTTATCTCTTCCAATCGTTTATCCATCATTTTTTCCTTCACTCTTTCTTTCAATAACAGCTTATTAATTGGGTGCATTAAACTAGATTGTAAGATTGTATACAATATTCAATTGCTTTAATTGTGATCTAAATCGAGTTTGTTCGATATAGCTTCTGACTGCCATTCTTATGTTTTTGTGGTCTATGATTTGATGATGTGGTAGTTTTATTAGAGCAAATTTTGAATAACTAAAATCATTACTACTTGATTAATAAAAATTTTATAGGCATTCACGATGACTGATAGTAAAAAAAATCTTTTTTTAGATAAAACGGCAAAAGACGATTACTGGCAGCCTATTAAAGCAAGAACACTGACTGACGATGTAGTTGACAGGTTGGTTGAAGCTGCCACTCGTGGTTATATTTTGCCCGGTGATCGTATTGTTGAAAAAGAAATAGCTGAAAAAATGAACGTAAGCCGCGTTCCAGTTAGAGAAGCTCTCCGCGTTCTCGAAAGTCAAGGTATTGTTATCAACGAGCCTTTTAAAGGCATTCGCATGGCACCCGTTTCTGAAGCACGTCTTGATGAGCTTATAGAGGTAAGAGTTCTATTAGAGTTACATGCCGTCAGGCGATTTATTTCTCAGGAAAAACATTTAGATACGCAATGTATTACTGAGTTAACAGAATGCATTAATCAAATGACCAAAGCGGCAACACTCGAAGATAGCTATCTTTTTTCTTTAAGCGATGTCCATTTTCATCGTACATTATGTGAACTAAGCGGTAATAAGACATTAACGTCTTTATGGGAAAATGTGGCAAAACAACTCACTATTATTATTGGAATATCAACATTCACTAAGCCAATGGAAGAAATTATCCAAGAACACCATGTGCTATTAGACAAAATTCGTACGGGTGATTTACCTCTATTAGAGAAAGAAATTAAAGAACATATCCGTAATCAGAATAAAAAAGTTAATTTCAATCTAGCCGTCAATAAAAAAAGAGAACAATAGAGCCACCAGCAATAACAGTCGACGACTTTTTTAAGGTCGTTTCATAATTTTGATTGAGCGAGTTTTTTGGCTATATCCTAGCGTATTGTGCGAACCGCCCATCTCTGTATGGTATTTGCCAGTATAATTATCGCCTTCGTAAAAACGGACAATCCAGCCGTCAGGGATAGTATAAGAGGCTATTTTATCTGAGAAATGGTGACGGGAAAGATACGGAATATCGTCAAATACTTCAATATAATCGCCCTTTTGCCAGGATTTAGCGTAAACAATTAGGCTTTCTTCAATATATTGATCACCAAACGATAATTTACTGGTGCTGCATTTCGCATCTTGAGCTTTACAAAAAATACTACCTTGCCCTTGCCCTAATTCACAGCGTCGAGAGGTTTTGTGTCGCGCTGTTTGTTCAGACATTGCAGCTTCTGCATAGAAATTAGAAAAAGGAGATAAAGCGCAAACATGCACAACAACAGAATCATTACGGGATGGTTTCCCATGATAATTAGATTTTGCGACAGTAAAACTACTGAATAACAATAATAATAACGCAATCTTTTTCATTTTTGAGGTCTTTTAATGATTTGAATAGCGTAAAATTACAATTACTTAATGCAAATCACTAGCGGAACACTCTGATTAAAAATTAGCGATACCCTCTTTTATGATTTTGAGAAGACCAACTGTAACTTGCATCGCTGGGAACTAACTTATCTTTTTTCTTTTCTGCCCGTAATTTTTTCGCTTGCTTTTCGACTTCTTGAGATATTTCGGTAATGATTTGTTTCCTTACTTTGCTCTGCTCGGAATTTGTTAATTCACGGCCAAGTTTTTTCCTTTCTTGAGCAAGCCTTGTACGCACTTGGATTTTTTGAGTTTCGGTCATTTCTTGAATCGTTAACATCTTCATTGTATTACCCCTTACTCATATTAAAATACCTAACAACAATATATCATTATTAGGCAATAAAACACTAACCATTGTTTTAAGCCTAACATTAATGCCAAGCAATAGGATTAAGAGTATAGTAACCTCATTGCAACTTTAAAGAATCTCGCTGTTATTATGGAATTAACCTCGTCTTCGCAAAATATTCGCCAAATCTTAACTACTGACACACCACTCATCGATGTCAGAGCTCCTATCGAATTTCAACAAGGGTCGATGCCTAATGCGATTAACCTTCCGTTGATGAATGATGATGAACGTGCTGCCGTTGGTACATGCTATAAACAACAAGGTTCTACTAAAGCCGTTGAGTTAGGCCACCAACTTGTCAGTGGTGATATTAAAATTGCGCGGATCACAGCGTGGAAAGAAGCCTGCCAACAAAATACCCATGGTTATATTTGCTGTGCGCGTGGTGGAATGCGCTCCCATATCGTGCAATTTTGGCTAAAAGAGGTGGGAATTGAATACCCTCTTATTAACGGTGGATATAAAGCTTTACGACAAACCGCAATTGATGCCATCAATGAACTGGTCCAGCGCCCTATCATTTTAGTGGGCGGCTGTACCGGTAATGGTAAAACCACTTTAGTCCATCAACTCGCGAACGGAATTGATTTAGAAGGTCTCGCACACCACCGTGGCTCTTCTTTTGGCCGTACATTACAACAACAACACTCACAGGCCACATTTGAAAATTATTTAGCGGTCGCTTTATTGAAGAAAGCCCAACACTGTCAGCGTTGGGTACTGGAAGATGAAGGACGTGCCATTGGTGCGAATAGCCTACCTCTTGAACTACGCACACAAATGGAAAAAGCGCCAATCGCTATTATCGAAGACCCCTTTGAGCTACGTCTTGAGCGTTTAAAATATGAATATTTTGACCGTATGACGCAAGATTTTTTAGCAACTTTTGGTTTCGAACGAGGCTGGCAGGAATATAGTGACTATCTACACCATGGCTTATTAGCCATTCGCAAACGTTTAGGCTCACAGCGGACAATCGAATTAACCCATTTACTTGATCTTGCTTTAGCAGACCAAAAAACAACCGGTGATACCCAAACACATTTTTCGTGGTTAATTCCATTGTTGAATGAATACTATGACCCAATGTATTGCTATCAATTAAGTAAAAAGCAGCATCGCATCATTTTCCGTGGTAATTATAAAGAAGTTGAACATTGGCTAGCTCATCAACAATGATGCATTTTCTTTCACTGCAAATAGCCTCATCGTATGGGGTCTGAGGCTATTTTATATCGTAATGGCTTGAACATGATCATAAAACCTAGAATGGTGATTTTTTTACTACCAGCTCGCTAACCCCTTGGTAAATCAACCTTGTTGCCAATCCTCCAAGAATTAGCCCGACGCCTTTGCCGACAACTTTATGAACGCGTGAATAAGTTCTACGCACAGAGGTTAAAGAGAATGTTTGGCATAAAATTATCCGCCAAATTAGTGATGCAATAACAATTCCCATCCAAATAACTAACTTAGTCCATAATGGTGTTGATGGGGAAATTGTCGTTGAAAAAATACTCATAAAAAATAAAACGGTTTGTGGGTTTGATAAATCAGAAATCAAACCCCGTCTAAAGTAGACACCTGATGGAAAACTTTCCATGGTATTTTCGGTGGACAGATTGAGTTGTGTTTTGTTATTGAAAACACTCACTGCGTAATAAAGTAAATATAAACCACCCAGAATCTTAATGAGTGAGAATAATGAGCCGAACTCCGCCATTAATGTGACCAAACCAAATAAACCGAGACCTGAATAAATGGCATTGCCTAATACCACGCCATAGCCACAGGTTAACCCCGCTTTTTTACCTGAGCTTAATGTGGTTTGCACCACAATAAACAAATTTGCCCCAGGATTAAAAAAGGTCAGTATAAATAAGAATAGCGTGATGATAATGCTGTGTAATGGATCCATTATTTTTCTTCAAAAATTTAAGGTTAACCATTATAGTCACGGCATAGAGAGTAATTCTGTTTTACTATGCACATTTTCTGAGCTTAAATCAGAAAATGTGCTGGCTTATGATGACGCTAATGATTTTTTACGTTGCAACAACCATTTATCTAATTCATTAGCAAATTGCTGCCTGTCTTTCTGGTTTAAACTTGCAGGCCCACCCGTTTGGATGCCACTGGCTCTCATGGTATCCATAAAATCACGAATATTAAGGCGCTCACGAATGGTAGCTTCGCTATAGCGTTCTCCTCGAGGGTTTAATGCATTTGCGCCCTTTTCTATAACCTCTGCGGCCAATGGGATATCTGCGGTGATCACTAAATCATCTTTTTGGGCTCGCAACACAATTTCATTATCAGCTACATCAAACCCTGCAGGTACCTGTAAGGTTTTTAAAAAAGGTGACGGAGGTACCGTTAAACGCTGGTTTGCAACAAATGTTATTTGCACTTTTTCTCTATCTGCTGCGCGGTATAAAACTTCTTTAATTACTTTTGGACATGCATCCGCGTCAACCCAAATTATCATTATGATTTCCCAAATAGTGATTATATATAATGAGATATGATACCAGACAACAAAATAACGGGCTTAAGAAAATACATTTTACAATTTCATCACCATTTCATGCCACGTCATTCCACCATGATCAGATTCTGACGGTTTAACATATTGATAGCCAAAATGCTTATACAGGTCAATATGGCGTTCTTTGCACATAAGATGAATTGTTTCTTTACTCTTCTCCTTCATGGAGTTAATAAATGTTTTCATCAGTAAAGACGAATAACCTTTACCTTGATATTTGGGATGCACGACCACTGACATAATAACGACATTCGGTGCTTTTGGGTCATGTCCAATGAGTTCTTTAAATTCCTCATCAGACATCACAACATCCCATGCACAACCCGCATTAATAAAACCAACTACTTCTCCAGCTAATTCCATACATAAAAAACCGTCTGGATATTGTTGGATACGCGTGGCTATTTTTTCTCTTGTCGCCGCTTCATCCCCTTCATAGGATTCGACTTCAATCGCATAACAGGAGTCAACATCACCGAGTGTGGCCGCTCGAAATACTGGAGAGTGCATTAGGTTACCTCATTAAATTATTTTTTATGATTTTATCACTACATGGTTTATTTTTTCGTTGTTTTTAATGGCCATTTTCGCATTCAACTGCTACTTTTTGTTGGGTTTTATCGCGTAAGTAACTCAACCATGTTGAAATTAAAACTAAAACACCGCCAGAGATAGCAACGGCATAACCTGCGTAAGGACCGTAGGTATCCACCATTTTACCCGTTAACATTGCACCAATTGCAACACCGATATTTAACCCAGCAAGTAACCAGGTCATTCCTTCTGTTAATTTATTTTGCGGAACAATTTTCTCAACTAATGTCATCGCAATGATCATCGTCGGTGCAAAGAACAACCCGGAAATAAACACCACCACAGATAAAGAATAAACCCCTACGACCCACCACATTGGCACAATAGAAAGAAACGTCATTAAGCCGCTGAGGAATAGTAAACGTGGCAAAGGCGTGTTAAAGGTTAACACCCCAAATACGATCCCCATTGCACATGAACCGACTGCATAGGCCGATAACACTAAACTGGCCATCGCCGGTTGCTGTTGTAATTGAGCCAAAGTGACACTCAAGATATCCACACTGCCAACAATCACACCTAAAGCAATCATCAAAACAATCAATAACTGCAATCCAACCATTGAAATAATTGATTTATTCGGCATTACAAGATGATCAGATACAACTACTTTAGGTTCAGTGCTGCGTTGTGAAATAAACAATGCCATCCCCACAGCGAGTAGAATCGCTGCAACCAGTAAACCTGCTTGAGGAAATAAAGCAACACTGATCCCGACAGATAACGGTGGGCCAACAATAAAAGTGGCATCATCAAATACGGTTTCTAATGAATACGCCGTTTGTAATATGGGCTGATCTTTATACTGTGCTGTCCACCTTGCCCTCACCATGGCAGACATACTTGGCATTGCTCCCGTTAACAACGCCCCGATAAATAAGCCAATATCGGGTAATGATAACCACGTATTGATGATGATGATAAATACACCGAGTACACTGACAACAGTTACCACCGGCAAGACGCGAAATTGACCAAATTTATCCACTAAGCGGGAGACTTGTGGAGATAGCAACGCATAAGTTAATACAAAAGTTGCAGAAACAAGCCCTGCCAAGGTATAGCTCCCTTTCAATTGTGCTAACAGGGTAATGATCCCGATCCCCATCATTGGTAACGCTAAACGTGCCAATAACCCTGCTATCACAAAGTGCTGGTTTTCTTTTGCCTGAAATAACTGCTGATAGCGACCTATCATATGAACTCCAAAATGAAATTTAATTATACATACGATGCGTATGTATAATTATGATATAATCATACACATTGAATGTAAATAATTATACGCCATGTATGTAAGAGGTTTTTAATGGCAAGAAGAACACAAGCGCAAATGGCGGAAACACGTGCAAATTTGCTAACTACAGCACAAGAGCACTTTAGCCGGCTCGGCTATGCAGAAACTTCAATGGATGAAATTGCAGCAAGCGTTAATCTCACACGCGGTGCCCTTTACCACCACTTTGGCGACAAACAAGGCTTATTTACTGCCGTTGTTGAGCAAATCGACTCACAAATGAACGCACGGTTACAAGGAATTACTCGCCATACTGAAGACTTATGGAACAGTTTTTGTCAACGCTGTCATGCTTACTTAGAAATGGCATTAGAGCCTGAATATCAACAAATTATTTTGCGTGATGCGAAAGCTGTATTAGGCGATTTTTTAGCTAAATCAAACTTACAGTGTACCGAACAGATTGAACGCTTACTTTATGAGCTTGCCAAAAAAGGCATTATTAAAGATATTGATACCCATGCATTGGCTTTTTTAATTAATGGCGGTCTCGCAGAAGCAGCATATTGGATTTCACAAAGTGATAGTCAACAGCGATTAAAGAAAAGTATCGCTGCCATCGATATCATGTTATCAGGGTTATTACTCACGAAAGGCTAACTTTGCGTGGCCTTTCGCTGGCGCTGATATTTTATCAGTGCAAACAATATACTTGCTGTAAAAAAAACAGGAACTAGCAGTGTTAGCTCTAAATATACAAAGCGATTGAAACTAAGCACATCCCCTTTCATGGCTAATTTATAGGCAAATGGTAAGGAAATACATCCTGAAACAATGGCAATCTTGAGTAATGCCATTAACTTTTTCGCATACTCTTGCTGCTGAATTGCAGATTGCCGACGGTAGTACTGCGTGTATTTTATCAACAAGTACAACGCTCCCAATAAAGAGCCAAGGTGTTGCAGTAATTTATAAATAGCAATTTCTTGGCTATCCGTCATGTTAAATACGACAAGCTGCAAAAACTCAGCGTGCCGAACAAAAGCCCCTGACTGATGAGTAAAAGCATCCCAGATAATATGGCTTGCCGCACCGATATAAAAGGAAAGCACGACAATACAAAATTGTCGAAATGAACCTACACTCCTGTTTTTCAAGGGAAATGGCACAGCATAGTGGAGATAAAAAACACTTTTTTGTACAAAAATAGTGATGAGTAAACATAATGGTAAGCCAGTATATAACCAGCCTATCAAGTCATGAGCCGTAGTGGCTGCCGAGTACCACATCATTGAATAAAATAGATCTGGGCTTAGGCTACCTAAAATTAAGGCAGGTAAGCTTAAAAAATGCCCAAATCGACTTTGTTTTATCGGAAAAACGACTGCAGGATGGGAAAAAGTCCAAGGCATGGTAAATTGCTCATTAACGTCATCAATAAGCCACTATCATGATAAATAAAACCCAATAAATATAGGCGAAATATCGGAAATATTTACTGGGATGATAATTACCTAAAGTAAAGCTTGGAAAGTCTGCTTTAATTTGTCTACATCTTGCTGAGTTGTTGACCACGAGGTACAAAAACGAATACACGTGGTTTCCGGTGTCGGCTTACAAATTAAGCTTAACTGATAGTGTGTTAATAATTTATTCGCCAGTGCATTTGGGAAAATAACGAAAACTTGGTTTGACTCTACGGGCGCAAGAAATTGGAATCCCTTTTCAGCAAAAAATGAAGCGAGTTGTGATGCCATCTCATTAAGATGACTTCCCAATTTAAAATACAAATCATCATTAAACAGTGGTTCGAACTGGGCGGCGAGCAGCCAACCTTTTGCTTGTAGCCCACCTTTTTGCTTAATACTAAAACGGAAATCTGATTGCAATGCAGGGTTTACAAGCACCAAAATCTCCCCAGTTAATGCACCTATTTTCGTTCCACCGATGTAAAAAATATCGGTCAACTTCGCGACATCTTCAATGGTTAAATCACTATATTTCGACATTAAACCAGAAGACAAGCGAGCACCATCCATAAATAACAGTAAGTTATGAGCGTCACAAACCTCGCGTAGCGCAACTAACTCTTGTTTACGGTAAACAGTGCCAATTTCGGTTGAATTACTGATATAAACAAGCTTAGGCTGGACAGTATGTTCATCATTATGTTCAGACAGCACCTTGATGATATGCTCTGGTGCTAGTTTTCCTGATGGTGAGTCAACAGTAATAACTTTATGTCCTGTCGCTTCAATTGCCCCCGTTTCATGAACGGCGATATGCCCACTATCTACGGTGATAACCGCTTGGTGAGGTCGTAAAACGTGGGAAATCGTTGTCAGATTAGTAATTGTACCGCCATTAAAGAAATGAATATCCGCACTAGGTTGGCCAATTCTCAATCTAATTTGAGCTGCAACCCTGCTACAAACCTCATCAGTGCCATAACCTTTGAAACGTTTCCCTGATAAATCATTTAAAGTCTGCATAACTGCAGGGTGAGCTATTTCATTATAATCATTTAAAAAGCTATACATTCACTTACCTACCAATACCTAGTTATATTAATTTATAACCATCATTTATAGGTGCATCTAATTTATTATTCAATGATATTTTTTCTATATAAATACTAAATTTAACGATTAGTATTATTTAATCTACTGAGATGAAATATTAAGTCATTCATGGTCTATTTAATTGATAAATTGGAATATTGTAAAAGGCGAATTTAAGGTTGAGAACGCCTAAACGTCAAGTTATAGCGGTAAGGCCCTAACAACGGGTGTACACCTGATTTAATACGACGTACTCCATGATAATTTAACCGTGACCGACCGCCCCATACCAAGACATCCCCATGTTCTAAATAAACAGCGATTTTAGGCGCATCACGGGTTGCCCCACCAAAATCAAATATTGTGGGTAGCCCTAAAGAAAAAGAAACAATTGGATGAGTGAAATCGGCTTCGTCTTTGTCTTGGTGCAATGACATTGCAGCGCCAACTGCATACCGGTTAATTAAGCAAGCATCAGGGATAAAATGTTCGAAGCCAGCGGTACTCGCTGCTGAAGTTGCCAATTGAACAAACGAAATAGGCATAGGTTGCCACGGCTGGTTCGTGACAGGGTCACGCTGACTGTAACGATAACCCTTTTTATCTGTCACCCAACCCCAGTCGCCGCAGTTAGTCATTGCTGCCGACATTTGATAACCATTGGGTGTTGCCATATGCCTTAATGGATTAGCAGTAATAACGTTGCTTAATGACTGCAATAATGCATCACTTTGCCCCAGTAAAAAACCTTTGAGTAAAAAAGCCTCTGGTGCAATTTGTACGATATTATCTTCATCAGGAAATAACATATTAGTCACTAGTCACTTTTTTATAATCCAAGTGAATACTCTAATGGATATTAACACAGGAAAAAAGGTTGCTTAGCACAACAAATAAGCAACCATCAAAATACCTTTAACGTTGATAAGCTAAAGTGACTTTTCTTGTTTCCGCTCGTTGGCTCGCCCACACACTGAGTAAAATGACAACCATACCAATAAATTGCAAGGTGCTAAGTTGTTGATTGAGATAAAACCACCCTAAAACCACCGCACTCACAGGGCTTAAGAAACCCAGTGACGCAACTGAACTTGGGCCTAATATTGCAAGCCCACGGAACCATAAAGCGTAAGTCAATGCTCCACCAATAAGCGTTAGATACCCCAACCCGATTAAATTTAATGAACTTAACGGTGGCAAAGCCGGCTCAAACACAATGGCAAATGGTAATAAAACTAAGCCTCCCGCCGTTAATTGCCATGAAGTAAAGGTTAAAGCGCTCACTGGTGGCTGCCAGCGGCGACTCAAAACCGTCCCTGCGGCCATTGAAAATGCGCCTGCTAACCCTGCAACAATGCCTAGAGGGTCTAAGGCGGCATTCGGTGTTAAAAGTAATATTGCTACCCCGAATACCCCCGCTATTGATGCGATAATGGATACCGCTGATAACCGATTATTTAACAACCAGTAGCTTAGAAATAGTACAATTAATGGCTGTACGACGCCAACCGTTGCAGCTACACCACCAGGTAAGCGATACGCAGCAATAAACAGTAACCACCAAAATAAAGAAAAATTTAAAACACCTAATATCACCACACGTAACCACCAAATACCCTCGGGAAGTTTTCGCAGCACGAGTATCAATAGTAACCCTGCGGGTAAAGCGCGCAATACCGCCAATGTTAATGGTATCCCTGCGGGTAACATTTCTGTTGTCACTAAGTATGTGCTCCCCCATACAATCGGTGCCAATGCAGTCAATCCTAAAACTGTTATACGACCCATATTTCTACTCTCTTAATTTATCTTGACCTCAAGATATGTGCATTTTACCTTGACGTCAAGATAAATAACCGCCATTATTTACCTATGGATAGAATAGATAAAATCACTCAACAGTGGGAAAGAGAACGCCCTGACCTCGATATTAGCCCAATGGGATTAATTGGTCGGTTGGGTAATGTCGCGTACCACTTAACTCGGGAAATGGAAAAGGTCTTCGCTCAGTTTGGTCTTAACCGTTCAAGTTTTGATGTGCTTGCAACTTTGCGCCGTGCAGGAGCCCCCTATACGCTAAGCCCAGGGGAAATGCTCTCAACGTTGATGGTTACATCGGGGACAATGACTAACCGAATAGACCAATTAGAAAAAGCGGGGTTAGTCATCCGCCATACCAACCCGGATGATGGCCGCGGTTTTTTGGTTTCATTAACAACTGAAGGCTTAACGCTAATCAACCAACTTATTGAAGTACATACACAAAACCAAGCTCGCCTCGTTGCTAAATTGTCACCACAAGAGCAACAAGCATTGAATCAGTTATTGCGGACATTCTTAGCGTCATTTGAGCCTAATGAAAAATAACACGCAGTCTTGAGCGTAATACAAGGGGAAAAAGTCCCCCTTTGTATTATTCATTGAATTGAAAAGGCAATGGCATTTGTAACCTTTCAAAACGGTCACATAAATAGACTAACCGCAATATTACTTGGGGTTGTAAGTCACTGGAGGTAATCAATGGCTTGAACTGATTAGCCAGCCAAAGAGCCCCCAAATCCTCAAGCGTTGTAATGACATACGTGACTTCACTTTGTTGAGTTTGGGATAAACATTGCCTTCCTGTACACGCTTGCGTTTCTAGTACTGAAAGTATCGGCCGAACAAGTTGGCTAGCTAACGTTAATTCAGGCACAAAAGTTTGGCTTTTTTGCTGTTTTTTCGCCATATATTCGATAATTTTATTAAAAAAACCGGAACGTTGCTTCTTACGTGGTGTACTTTCAAAGTCTAAGTAAAACAACTCAATGCCGTGTTCCTTTTTTAACCATAGCGTTTTAGGTACCAACTGAATCGCCTCTTGCGAATGATTTACCTGCACCGTAACAGCACAAATTGGCCATTGCTGTTTTGTAATGAAACGCAATTCTTCAATTTTATGGTCATCACTCCCTTGCCAATTTAACCGTAAAAATGCTCGATTTTTGTGTGTGTCAGTCACCACCCATAAGACACATTGTTCCGTTTCATCCCAATAAAGCGGCTCATAGTCATCAATATGCAATAAAACGGGGGAAAACCTGTTGTCTTGTATGAGTGTTGGCAACTCATTCGCCGCTAACTGCCAATCGGTATAACCAAATTCAGCTTTAATGTTAAGGTAATCATTGGTTGTTATCCCATTTTCTTGACTGCTAACGGCATAGCTTTCGCCAGTGGCTGATAATTTCCCCTCCTCTGATAACCGTGGTGAATGCAATTTAAAGGGAGTTTTCATCAAACTCTCGGCGGTATATTTCCATAACGCCAGAGTTTGCCAAACGTTTTGTCGATTAAACGTTGGGTCAAGGCTATTACTACGACCTTGCGTGCATTGAATGATTTTTTTATTTTGTCGATCCCAAAAACTCAATGTAGCACCAATCGCACCACTTTCGGTTTTCCACCAATTTGCATCGATAGGCAATAAATCAAATTCTATGGGTTGATCGCTATACTGCCGCCTTTGCAACCCTTTGAGTTCAATAAGCTGATGTTCATTTGCTACTAATAATTGATGCAAATAAGCTGATATTTCAGCTATCAACCGTAAAACTTGCCCTTCATCCATTGTAAAGTGCTTATCAGCTAGTCGTTTGACTTGCTGGCTAAGGCGTCTCATATAATTGGCTAAGCGAGGCAACCCTTCCGCACGCGCTGACATATTCAGTAATTGCAACTGGCTAGCACTGCTTTGGCTAATATGCGATAGCCCTTGTCGTAACATATCCTGAATGAATTGTTCTATTGAACTCATCACCATTTTATCATCTTGGCTAAGCACCTGTTGATGAGTTTGACTTGCGGTTAGTTCCTCAGGCCAACGCCACTCTTGGCCATGCTGAAGCATTAATTTTGCAATAATAGCGAGATGAACCGCATTTTTTTGTTTTTCGGGTAATGATGAAATCATACCCTGCAAACCACTACCACGCATATAAATAATTGGCTCATCATATTCTGGTAGAATGATTTTTAACTGGTTCGATTGCGCTTCATAAACTAATTCTTTTTCTTGCCACTCCTGTATAAATCTAAACGCTAAACGCATATCAGGCTTAGAAGCCTGCTTGATTAGGCTTTCTGGTAACAATGCTAATAATTCGCTTAGCACCGTTTCACTGGCTATCGGCTCCGCTGAATCAATTTCTGTGGTTGCATTCGATTGTACCCACAAAACGGCCGCTAAAATGTGTTTACAGCACCCTGTTGCTGGGCAATCACAAGTGGCTTTTTGGATCCCTTGTGCATCTAAAGAAACACGTTGCCCATCACTCGTGAATGTTCCAGCGTCTAAGTCTGTTGGGTTAACTTTTTGGTTTTCAACGTCTTTACGTGCACGTCGAAGTAACCCCACATTCGCAAATACGGCTAATGCATCGTCGTCATACTGTAAGTAACTGTTTTGCCAGCTCATTGCATGACCTCTGCTAACCATTGTGCAAAATGTTCCGGTGTTAATGCCGCAACATGCATCCCTCTATCTGCAAGTTTTTGGGCAATGTCTGGATCATAAACGGGCAGTGCCTCATCATCCAACGCCGCTAGACCCAATAACTTCACTTGTTGGCTATGTAGGCGTTGTGTGCAATTGAGTAAATGATTGAGGGCGCCCCCCTCTTCAAAATCACTGATTAAGCTAATCACGGTACGTTTTGGATTGCGGATTAAACTTTCGCAATATTGCATAGCTTTAGCGATATCCGTTCCGCCCCCCAATTGCACTGTCATTAACACTTCAACAGGATCATGAGCAAGGTGGCTTAAATCAACCACTTGAGTATCAAAAATCACTAAAGATACACGTACTGCTGGTAATGCCGCTAATATACTCGCGCATACAGCCGCATACATAATAGAACTCGCCATCGAGCCACTCTGGTCCACACACAGGATCACATCCCACGGTAAGTGTTGTTGTTGACGAGAATTAAAGTGAGGCGTTTTTATCACTAATCGTTGATTTTGTTTATCATAATTTTTCAAGTTGGCGGCAATAGTTCCTCGCCAATCAAAATTACGGCTGTTTGGTACCAGTGAGCGTCGAAAACGGTTACGCCGCCCTGTTAATGCATGACGAAATTGGTTACGCATTTGACTCAAAATATCATCCACCACTTTGCGTATAATATTTTTAACGGCATCACGGGTTTCTTCGTTCATCTTCCCGCGTAGGCTTAACAAAGCTTTTGCGAGAGATTTTGTTGGCTCCATGGCATTTAGCGCTTGTGGGTCCTTTAATAAGCTACTGATCTCATAACGTTCTAATGCTTGGGATTGCATGCGCTCAAAGGTACTATTGGGGAACAATTTACGCGCTTGGTTTAACCAATTAACCGCCGTTAATTGAGAAGCATCTAAGGAACCATGGCGCCCAGCTTCTTGCTTTAAACCTCGGCGTTGGTATTCCCGACGATATAAAAAGTCCAAAGAACGTTCTATTTTTAACTCTTCAGCACTAAAGGTGGCCTGACCAAGTGCGTTATCGGCATATTGCCCAAGTATTAAACGCCAGCGCTTAGCCAATTGAAGCTGTACAGAGGTTAATGTGACATTTTTTTGACTCATTATTTACCTTCCCGAGCGTGAGCAAACCAATTTTGTAACCCTAATTCAGTGAGCTGACTTTGTAATTGTTGTTCGAGTTGAATCACTTGCATCATTTGTTGTTCATTAAATTCTGTTTGGTGCAGTGTGAGTTCTTTTGCCTCAATCGCTAAGTCTTGTGCCACATATTGTGCCATTTGTGCATTTTGTTTAGGTGTTAGCTGGCTAAACGCAAACCGTAAATCAGGTAAAACCTGAATAAAACGCCCTTCATCCCATTCACTAAGTAACTGATTTAACATATCAATGAGTAATGGTATGCGTAAGACTAACTCGGGTGCAGTTCGCATCACACCAATAAAATAGCCAATTGCCATTTCGGGATCACTACCGGTGCTGAACGCGCGTTTAATTTCCTCTATCAAGATGGTTTCATCAATTTTCGCCCCAAGGTAACGCAAAGCATCAACGGCACCTTTTAAAAGAGGCGCATGGCTTAACTGCCCTTCACAGCGGTCTAATTCATGATAAAAATCGATGCTATAATCATGATTTTTATTAATTTCAGGCATAAAAGTGATTAATTCACGGCAAGCAAGTAATGCTGAAAAATGGTGTTCCTGCTGCTGTTCATCCCCTTGTGTAATTTGTGCAAAACAATAAAACGCTTGTTGCAACAGGGCATCTAAACGTGCTTCGATAGCAAAACCATCTTCAATATCAAAGAATTGGCGCCCTCGCCACAGATGAACAAGCTTATGACCACAAGCTATCAAGGATTCAAACTTTGCATCCTGTTGAATATAGCCATCCAACAATGAAAATAATGCAGGCATCCGTTGATGCAGCCCAATTAATGCAGCTTGCATAAGTAGTGCGACCGCACTTTGGCTTGAACGACTAACGCCTTGCTGTTCTAGGTTTTTTTCCATTTCAAACAAACGGTTTAGCGCGATAGTTTTTAATTGTGTTCCTTGTTCCGATAAGGCAATCAATTCCCCTTCAACATTGGGCGTCCACGCGTATTGCCATTCTTCAAACAATAAATCCATTTGGTTACCAGACAAAAAGTTTGGCCCAGATAGATGCTTAGCAAAATGGATATCAAGAAATGCTAATAAATGCAGGAATCGGCTACGCGCACGATGTTGTTGATTACGATAGACATCTAAGCGACTCACCTTACTTAAGGTGTCATCAAGCTTGAAACGAAAACTTTTTGCTATTTCATAAGTTTCAGTGACCAACGGAGGCGTTGCTGTCCCTTTGGGGATTTTCCCGAGTAAAAAGCCAGAGAAACAAGTTTTTATTTCCTGCCAAAGCTCAATTTGGCTTTCATCTAAGCTACCTTTGATAAAAACACTTTGTAACCCATCTAACAGATCATATCGCCCAGGGCCTGCATGCCCACGAAAGGCGGCAAGACGAATGCTTTGCTCTGCGGCCAGTTTAACCGATAAAAAACCAGGAGCAGCTTCAAATTGCTTTTCACGTAAAACATTCGCAACTTTAGAAAGATAGGCAACACCTAGACGATTTCGATAAGCTTGCGTAGGCTGGTTATCTCCTGCTATCTGCGCTTGGCGTTGTTGTAACAATGACAACCATGATTGTTGGTAAAATGCGGGGGACGGCATTCCTGATGCATAGCCATTTAATGCATCGAGTTTGTCATAGCTATAGCGAATGAACCAAGCCTTGTCTTGTTCACCCAGTTTTTGCTGTTGGATAAACGTTTTTTGTTGTGCCGCAGAAAGCTTAAATTGTTGTTTGTGAGCCACTTCCAACCCTTCAAGAAGAGCAAGGGTATGGAAGCCCCCCGTTACCACCACAATTTTAGCCTGTGGATGTTGGGCTTTAATGGTTTGGATATGCGCTTGCATATATTGCTCACGCTGTATAGAACCTTCTGACTCAAGGACTTGGGGTTCATAATCAAGTCGTGCCAATGCACACCATATAAAGCTGTCCATAAAAAATGCAGGCCAATCTGCCAGTTGTTCAATCGTTCTTAATTCAAAAATTTGTTCCCATAATTCATCATGGTCACGGCAACCACTTTTCTTCGCAAGCTGGCTAATAAATAAGCTATGTGCTAAGTAACGCTCTTTCTGCAAACTTTGAGATTGCATATCATTAGCTTCGTCTTCATTAACTTGCGCTGTCCATGGTAAGTCAATAAAACGTAGCTGGGCTTGGTATTGCTGACCTATTTGTAAAGCCTGCCATTCTGGGGAATACTCACAGAATGGGAAATAGGCAGAACGAGTGACAGTGTCACTTTTATCATCTGTCTGTGTCGGTTTTAATTCTGTTTGCGCCATAATGGCGACGGGGGGCTGGGTATCATGATGTAATAAGCTCGTCAGTAGCTCATTAAAACTATCGGGTCCCTCGATTAAAACATAGTCAGGTTTGATTTGTTCAATCAAAGACAACGTGCTGTATGCACATGCGGGACTATGATGCCGAATAGGTGCAAAGTAGATACCGGCTGATTCAAGTTGTTGCCTGTCGTGTAATGCATTTTCAATGCGTTCTGGTAAAGGTATAGATAGCAAGCTCACCGCTGATTTCCCTAAGGGTTATTCGCCTTGAATGGCCTTTGCTGATTTAATCATCGTGACAATAAATGGGTAGAACCATAGCGGTTCTACCCTTGTTATGAAAACTTATTGCCAAAATGCCCTCGATGCATCAAAAAAGGCTTTCCAGTCTTGGCTATGTTTTGCCCTTTCTCTCGCGACATTATCAATGTAATAACGCATCCGTTTAATATCATCAGGGTTATCTTTTAAAACCACGCCAATGAGCTGCCGTGCAACTGCTCCTGCATTGAGCGTACCATCACCTAAGTAATGGGCTTCAAGCGCACATGCATAAGCAATATTAACGGCCTCGGCTGTCGACATAACCGCGTCTGGCGTTTTAATATTGCCACCATCTTTAGTATTTCCTGAGCGCAATTCTTGAAATGTCGTAACCAACAGTTCGATCACGTTGCTTGGGATCGTCACTTGGCCGTTCAGGTCAGCTAACTCTGTGGCTAATTGCTTATTAATCAGTTCAATTTCAAATGCAGGGTCTTGGATTGGCCGCACGGTTTCAAAATTAAATCGGCGTTTTAGTGCTGATGACATCTCATGAACACCGCGATCACGCAAGTTTGCTGTACCAATTAAATTAAAGCCTTGTTTCGCGCTGATCCGTGCATTGTCTTTCATTTCAGGGATCATCATTTGCTTTTCTGACATCAAGCTCACCAGCACATCTTGTATTTCAGGGGGGCAGCGTGTGATCTCTTCAAAACGCACAATTTTACCTTCTTGCATACCTTGGTATAACGGCGAACTAACCAGTGCTTTCTCCGTCGGGCCTTCCGCCAATAACAATGCATAATTCCATGAGTACTTAATGTGATCTTCTGTTGTGCCCGCGGTTCCTTGAATGGTTAAACCTGAATCACCACTAATTGCAGCAGCTAATAATTCAGATAACATGGATTTTGCCGTCCCGGGTTCCCCTACTAGCATTAGTCCTTGCTTACCTAGTAACGTCACAATTGCACGGTCAACCAAAGCATCATCACCGAAAAACTTTGCAGAAATATTGAGTGATTCATCACCTAAAATAAATTGCCTAACGGCACGAGGTGAACGCAGCCACCCTTGTGGTTTCGGGTTTTGTTTATCCGCTTCGGTTAAACGTGCCAATTCATCGGCAAAACGAATTTCTGCGCTTTCACGCAGAACATTCCCTTGTGTTGTTTTATTTTTAGTCATTCCAAAATCCTACGTTAAACCCGCTTACCAAGGTGTTTTCTTTTCCCACTCAGGGTCAAAACCTGCACACGCATCCGCAACTTTTAAATAATCCGCATAGCTTTCAGCTAATAAAATAGGCGGGATATCTTTTAACTCGATATAGCTGCGGTTCCATGAGCTTTGTTGTGATTTTTCAAAGCTTAGTGAAAATAAGACGGCTGGGATATTTTCCTCTGGCACATAGCTACCACTAAACTCGATATAGACATAAAAACCTAAACTAGCGAAATGTTTTGCATAATGGGTAAAGCTTCCACCATCTTCCGCTTGCCCACGTTGGTAACCCATTTTTGTCAAGACGCCACGCAAGGTATAGGTGTCGGTTAACCAGCCTTTACGGTCTTCAATTTCAGTTAATTTCAGATCCAGTTCAGGGATTTTATGTTCCATCTGCGAGAATAAAAATTTCACTTTGTAATCTTTAAAATGCGCTATCCACGCTTTTCGCTCATCTTCACTGACCAATGCCGCATGGGCTAATTTGATATAAGAATCAGTGGATAACGTAATTTCATCGTCATCTAAATTTAATAAACTGCCATCGTCTGATGGACGAAATACATTTAGAATGTTGTTGTCTTTCGTTTCTATCCAAACTAATTTTTCGATAAGCCCACGCATCACTGGGTGTGCTTGAATATATTCCTGCCAGTCTGCGGTTGTCCAAAGGCGCTCTGCACACATCGCTTCGTACAAACGTGCAGTTTGTAATTCAATCACTTGCTTGAGTTCTTTTTTACTCGCAGTAAATAGTTTTTTAGATTCTTTAGCTAATTCTTCATTGTCTGTTTTGCGTGCAGCAGGTAATGCTTTGATTTCTTTACCTTCAGGATTAAACAAGACGAGTTTTTGCTGTGCGTCCAGTTTCGCAGTAAACGTACGGTCACCATATTCAAGTGCCAAGATACCTGTTTCATCCATTCCGGCTGTCGGTATTGTTCTATCTGCGAGTTCATCTGCGCTCCAACCATTACGTTCGGCAATTTGAGCAACAAGCCCGCGTGCTTTTTCCTGAACTGACGCGGTACGATAACGACGAGACAGAGACAATAATAGTTGGATAATCAGTGGGTCATTACTCGCTGCAACCGCATCAATCATGGCTTCAATTTGTGCACGGCGCTGGTAGTGATCACGCATATAGTTACGCAATGTGGTCACGGCAAGGTGCCCTTCAATACCACAGATCAGGGCTAACATTCCTTTATCACTAATAGCGGAACCTAAATAACGGCGCAGAACTTCATTTTTTATCTCATTAAATGTCTGTTCTAAAGTATAGTTTTCATACTGACTATAATATTCAGGCCAGCGTTTCACCCAATCTTGATAATTAGCTAAGCGTTTTGGCGCATCACGTTCTGCTTCCGCCATTGCCATTTCTAATGACGGCCCAGCAATATCTTGGCCGATAAAGCTATTTAAAATAAAACTGCCTAGTTTCTTTTGGCTCTCCACCGAAAGCAAACCAATATAACGTTGTAGCAGCCCATTCCCTGCTGGCATTTTTAATTTAACCGCTAGGATCACCCACCAGCGAATAATATCTGCTTCTACGGGTTTATTATTTTGCCAAGTTAATGCCGGCAAAGAATCTAGGTTAAACCATGCCATGCTGGCAGGCGCTTTCGCTTTTAGCCCTTTTTGCGCTTCAGCTAATAACACTTTAGGTGCAAGGTAACCAGAAATATCTTCCCCAAATTGTTCCAAAGCGGTTAATAAGGCCGCCCGCACAACTTCCCGTTTTTCTTTCTTTAATAAGGCGTAGAGTGGTTTTAATGAATCTGGATTATTCAAGCGTGCCAGCCATTCAATGGCAGTGACACGAATTTCTTGTTTGCCTGAGTCTAACCCTTCTGCCGCATTAAGATGAATATTCGGTAATGTCTCTAGTAGTTTCTGCGCACTCAGACGATGGGTTTTATTTTCCCCTAGGGCCAACTCCATAATACGTGGAATAAATCGCGCAGGAATGGTCGGCAACATTGCAAGCACATCAATTCCACTCGCCGCATCATATTCTTGGTAATAGCGCTGAGTTTCTTGTTGAGGGATTAAACCCAATGCTTCTGCAATAAAATCTGGGTGTTGAATGAAAAACGGCCAAACTTGTGCTGGCTGGTTAAAAATGGCTAACCCATTGGCATATGAGCGTAAGCAAAGGTCTGCAATCAACCGTGTTGCGTTTTTAAAATGACATTGTGTTAACGTTTTTTCTAATTGGCGCAATTCTATTTGCCCAAGAATTCTTGGTGGAACTTCCCGAGTAAGATGATAATGGGATAAATGCTCTTCATTTGTTCGGTTATGGCTAATCAGACGTAATGCATGGAATAACGTAAACTCAGGCAAGTTAGTAATACGTTCTTTAAATTTCACCACGCTATATTCATGGTCAGTAATAATTTCTTTACCTGAATTCAGTTTATCAATCACTTTGCAACAAGCTTGCGCATTGAGTTTTTGGAATTCTTTGTAATGGCGTTGCGCCCAATTGTAGCTGTGCTTCTGTTTCTTATTTTCTTCAATTTCGTTTTCTGCATTTTCTTTTGCTTTTTGCAGCATTTCATTGAAATTATTAACTAAAATTTCTTTTGCACTTTCAGGCAGTGGTGTATCTTCTAATTCAACGAGTTCAGGTAACTCAGTCTCTTCAACTTGGCTGGCAGTATCCATGACTGAGAATCTCGAAATCGCACTTTCAATACTTTTAAGTACCGTTTTATTGGTTTCAGTTGTTAGTGCAGCTTCTAATATCTCACGGTGTTCCCCTATACGGGCAAATAAATCCGCGGCTTGGGTACGCTGTTTTGGTGTTCCCTCTGTTAGAATTTTTGTTAAATGTTGTGTGACCGATTGCGCAGGTAAAATTGCCATTGTCGGTTCCGCAGCCGAACGTACTGTTTTTAAAGAACTAGTAGCAAAAGCAACTAATATATCTGCGAAAAGCGTATAAAGCTCAACATCTTTCTTCAAAGTGTTGATTAATTGAATTTGCCCAGCAGCGGATAAATGATTGGCTAACGTATGCTTAATAAATGCTTGCTCTGCGATTAAATACGCTTTGAAACCTGGAATGGAAAATAGCCGATTTAAGTTATCATAATGGTAATCGGATAAATGATGACGGTCGAAAATAATATATAAAATAGTGTTAGCCGGTTTATCAGTCTCTTTTGCGATGATTTCCGTTAATAGGTCAAAATGCCAATGTTTTCGATGTTCTAACTTAGTATCTCGCGAATTATCATAGGTTTTTGCAAAAGCATCGCCCATTAAATAACTCATCCATGACGGTAATTCAGGTGTTAATACTTTGATATTGATATCTTGGCATGCCGCCGCTAACACTTTAGCAAAACGGGCTATCTGTGATGCAGTAATGCCATCACCCACTTTTGAATATAATTTATGCCTTGCGTTTGCCCCTTGGCGAATTAATTTATTATATTGGCTCGAGTTAAAGTTATTTCCCCCCCACCACCAATCTACGGTGCCAGGTTTATCGAGTAAAATAACCGCTTTTTCGTTATCCAATTGGCTTAGTTGAACCAATACTTCTGGCGATTTTCCATCTAGCACATACTCTAAAACAGTTTTAGGCAATGCTTCATCTAATACTGACAAAGGCAAAAGCGCTTCTTGTAAATATTGTTCTGCAACAGGTGATTCTTTTTTCCCAAAAATTGAAAGAAGATTAAATGTGAACTTCGCCATGTGATATCCCTAAAAGTATTTATATAACAACTTCTTATCATTTTAATGATATCGTCACAATTTGATTATTCTTAATCATTTTTAATTAAGATATATCGCTCAATCTGCCCTGCCAATTTAAATTCTGCCTATAGGAATATCCCAGTGGATTTACTCTTGATAATTAACTTTTGCCCAGTAAATAATTTAATTAACTGTCTTATATCTCTATTTTTCTTTTTATTATGTTGATGGCAATTCTGATAACAGTTTGTTGTTATTTACATCAAATTTATTTCGCGAAGAAAAGCGTTGACTAAACATATAATCTAATATTAGACTAAAAATCCAATCAGGGTATTTTATGCATAATGAGGTAAATATGAGTCAACGGATTGAGTGTGTGAATGCACCGACACTCATTGCCCCCAAAGGGCATTATTCACACTGTGTTACTGCAAACGGTTTGGTTTTTATCTCAGGACAATTACCGGTTGATAAGCTCGGGAATGCGGTGATTGACGTGTCATTCCAAAAGCAAGCCTCGCTTGTGCTTGATAATTTACAAGCATGTTTAGATGCCGTTAACTGTAGTAAAGCACAGTTGGTTCAAGTCCGAGTTTATATCGCAGATATGGAAAATTGGCCGTTGTTTAACCAGATTTATGCTAATTGGATAGGTGACCATCGCCCAGCCCGTGCTGTCGCAGGTGTTGCTGAACTGCATTTTGGTGCAGCCTTAGAAATTGAAGCCGTTGCAGTGTCTGCTTAATTAATTATTATTCATTGGGGTTATATATGTCAGAATTAATATTACCGACTTATCAAGATGTGGAAGCAGCTGCACGACGCATTGCGGGTTTTGCGCATAAAACCCCTGTTCTCACATCAACCACCGCAAATAAAGAATTTGGGGGTGAACTGTTTTTTAAATGCGAAAACTTCCAGCGTATGGGGGCTTTTAAATTTCGTGGAGCCTTTAATGCCTTGAGCTTGTTAAGTCCCGAGCAGAAAAAAGCAGGCGTTATTGCATTTTCTTCTGGTAACCATGCGCAAGGTATCGCTTTAGCCGCGCAACTTTTGCGTATTCCAGCCACCATTCTGATGCCCAATGATGCACCTGCCGTTAAAGTTGCAGCTACGCAAGGTTACGGGGCCACCGTTATCCGCTTTGATCGTTATAAAGAAGATAGAGAAATACTTTGCCAGCAACTCGCAGCCCAACAGGGGTTAACCATTATTCCACCTTATGATCACCCTGATATCATCTCTGGCCAAGGCACAGCAGCCAAAGAACTGATTGAAGAAGTGGGTGAATTAGATGCCCTATTCGTTTGCTTAGGTGGAGGAGGTTTACTCTCAGGGTGTGCCATTGCAACCAGAGAATTATCGCCTAATTGCCAAATTTATGGGGTTGAACCTTTAGCGGGCAATGATGCACAACAATCATTTCGTCGAGGGGAAATTGTACATATAGACACGCCAAAAACTATCGCAGACGGTGCCCAAACCCAACATCTAGGTAACTACACCTTTGCAGTAATCAAAAATAAGGTTGATGATATTTTCACTGTAACCGATGAACAGCTAATTGACCGCATGAAATTTTATGCAGAGCGCATGAAAATTATCGTTGAGCCGACAGGTTGCTTGTCCTATGCTGCTGCCCTTGCCCACAAAGAACAGTTCCAAGGTAAGCGCGTGGGGATCATTGTCAGCGGTGGCAATGTTGATATTCAGCACTTTGCACAATTAGTTTCATAAGTAGCTAACTAGTTTTATAAAGAATTAGTTTCATAATGATCACCACCCTTCATCTATTAGCAATACGAAAAATAGGTTAAAATTAGGGATTAACGCTTGATAGATGAAGGGAAATTGCATGTCAGATCAAAAAAATAATTCATTACTGGCTCAAGTTGAAATTATTGCAAAAGGTCTTAGTGAAACATTCGCCCCTTTTTGTGAGGTTGTTGTACACGACCTTAAAAATCCAGAGCACTCAATCCTGTCGATTCATAATAACTTATCTGGTCGCCAAGTTGGTGAGCCGACTACCGAACTCGGCCATGCAAGAATTGAATCTGCAGATTTTCCGAACATCATAGCCAATTATACCAACCAATTTTCCGATGGGCGCCCAGTAAAAAGTACTTCGATTGGTATTAAAGATGAGTCAGGGAAATATATCGCAGCATTGTGCTTAAATCTGGATATGACGTTATTTAGAAGTATGCAAAGTATGTTATCGCAATTTATTGATGTGGGAAATAGCCCAATAAAAGAGCATATTGAGCCTAATGGGACCGAAGCGATTCGCATACGTATTGACCAATATGCAGCAGCCTTAGCAGCAACCCCACGCACATTGAAAGCGGACGAAAGAAAAAACTTAATTGAAGTGCTACGCAATGAAGGCCTGTTAGATGTAAAAAAATCCATGGAAACGGTGGCACAGCACTTAGGGATATCAAGGGCTTCAGTTTATTTGTATGCCAAAAAAGAAAGTTAACTATTTGCCTTTCTTAATATCTGTTTAATACTGATAGGGAGAAAATCATTCACATCTACGCCGACATTAATGGCTCGGGGCCCTAATACCGCTAAACGCTTAAACTGCTCAGGGTCTTTACCTGAATTATGAACATGTCCATATAAATGAATCGCATCACGGAAGAAGCCTTGCCATTCTAATATTGGGTAATGAAATAACACTAATTTCTGTTTTTGATATTCCAACTCATAATAGCTTTTAACCCATTCAAACAATGATTGGTCGAATTCAGGGTCGTCTAAAAATTTATCATGATTGCCGCGGATCAAATATTTTTTCCCCGCTAAACGGCGTAATATTTTATTGGCATCCGCACCACTACCCTTGTATAAAAAATCACCTAGTATGTAAATCTCATCATGATCAGTAACATACGCATTCCAGTTATGAATTAATGTATCATTCATGTGACTGGTGCTTTTAAACGGGCGATCACATAGGTTAATAATGTTCGAATGGCAAAAATGGGTATCTGAAATAAAGTAAATCATATAAAACCTAAAAATATATTAATAATTATTCTACTCAAGCAAACGATTTGCTTGCTAGTTATCATATCTCAATGCTTTTTAATTGCTTTACAGAATTGACTGAAAAACAGACTTATATTGCGTTGCCATGGTATATTTCAATTATATCATAGGTAATCATTGCTAATTTTTATGGCTCGCAATTGCAACGAAACTACGGCATATAAATAGTACTATTCATTAATAACGATTCCGGAAGAAAAATGACTAAAACCAATTCAGTTCCGCTTTTTTACGATTCATTTGGTACACCAAATAACCCCACTATTGTTCTGATCCCTGGCTTAGGTGGCCATAACATTAGTTGGACGTCAGACTTTTGTCAGGAGATTGCAGATGCCGGTTTTTATCTCTTACGTATAGATAACCGTGATGCGGGTTTATCTCATCATATCAATGAGTTCCCACCTATTGATTTAGGGGTATTGATTGAAAAAATGCAAAAAGGTGAACCTTTCCCTATTCCTTATACTTTATTCGATATGGCTGAGGATATTATCCACTTCTTGGATACATTATCTATTGATAAAGCCCACTTTATCGGCCGTTCCATGGGCGGAATGATAGCCCAAATAGTAGCCGCAAAATTTCCTGAGCGCACACTCTCTCTTTGCGCGATCATGTCATCAACAGGGAACCCAGCACTGCCACAAAGTGCTCCCGATGTTATGCAAATGCTAATGAGCCCAAGTGCTAACCCAAAAGAAGATTTAGAAGGGTATTTATCAGGACAGCTCGCGTTTTATCGCCGGATCAGCTCAACGTTTGGCCCATTTGATGAAAGTTATTACCGTGAATATATACTGCAATCACTCGCACGCAATCATTCACCAGAAGGAACTAAACGCCAAATTGTTGCAGTTGCTGTCACCGGAGATCTGCGTCCTTACATTCAGAAAATCAACGTACCAACATTGGTTATTCATGGTTCAATTGATCCGCTCTTTCCTTTAGCTGCTGGAAAAGATATTGCTGATAATATTCCTAATGCAAAATTGGAGATTATTGACGGTATGGGCCATGAAACGCCACCGATGATTAATCCACTAATCGCTAAATTGATAATTAATCATTTAAACCAATAGATTAGCGAACTAAGGCTCTAAAAATGAGCCTTAGTTACCCTTATAACCAACCTTGTTTCTTATGCTGTGCACAAATTGGGCAAGTATGGGTATTTTCTTCCCAAGAAGAAAAAGGTAAATGGCAGGTATGACACTGCGCATCATAATAATGGAAGATTTTCGACACGTTATTTTTAGCTGTATAGCTTTGTACATGAATAGATTTAGGAAAACAAACGACTTGGCAACTCATACAACCAGTACAACGTTTTTCATCTATCAAAAATTGGTTATTTTCAATTTCTATCGCATGCTCATCACACATCTTGGCACAAGCGCCACAAAGAATGCATTTTTCCGTGTCTAGTTCGACCTTAAACCAGCTATCTTCAGGGTAAAATTGTTTTCTTGCATTTAATCCTGTTTTCACCTGCCCCTTATCTAACGGCTTTGAATCCAATTTTTGACGAAATAGCATCATCCGACGACCGCTATCGACTTGTTCAGGCTGAACAATACGTAATTGCCAAATAGGTTCTTGTAATGTTTTGAGTTTTAAATTTAATGCCGCAATCGTTGGCAACCATTTATCAACCCAGGGTTCAGCAATTTGCATACCACGAATACCATATTGCCGGTGCCAAACAATCAGTTCGTCCGCATTAGCAATCGGCTCATCATGGTTTACTATCAAAAATTCCCCTTGATAACTACGTTCATGGGGTTTGATATTTTCAATGGCATCGACAGGGCAAGCAAATAAACAATTACCACATTGAAAACATAATTCATTATTAATTTCTGCATCCATATGGCTAAACGATACCGCCCCCACAGGACAACTGGTGGCACAATTATCACAGATGCTATTTTTCAGGCGTTTTCTTACGCACTGACCGTTAATTATGGGTTCAGGAGGCAGCTCTAAACTAATAAAACGTCTCATTGCTCTACACTCTCCCGTTACAACAAAAATAACTTATTTAAAAATTGTTATATTTAATAGTTAAATTCTAGCATTAATTTTTACACTATTTTAGTACAACACTCTGTAGATAAAGATGATTTGGGCTAAATAATTACTTAAAAACCACAAAACTCTCTGTATTTTGGAGCCTTGTGGTTTACGCCTCCTTTCTAACTCGCTTTTTTCATATAATTATCAACAAGGTTGGTGGGCTCCCAATTCTTCTGTAAATATTCAATATCCTGAATACCAATACAGTTTTCTTCGTCTTGTAGGCGTAGTGTCGCTAACGTCTCCACTAAATGATTCAATTTTTGTTGGGTGGAATGCTCATTTTGCCCCTCTAAAGACTGCACATGAACTACAGTGGGAGCTATCGTATTCGGATACTGAAATATTTTCACACTACGTCCCTGATCTGAAGTATAAATATATCGAGTTGCATTACTTCGGTGGTCAGGTTCTTCTCGAATAACGTTCTTATTAAAATTAATGAGGTAAATCGTGTTTTCACCGCCAAGGCTATACAACGAATTCCAGCCTACAATTTCGCCATTGATAATAAAACTATTTTTTCCGCTAGCGTCTGTTAACAACCCATTTGAACCATTAGAGATGAAGACATCATTCCCTTCACCTCCATATAAATTGGTATCACTTGTTGATGCATAAAGAACATTATTTCCGTAAATACCATCTGGAATTGAAATGGCTCCAGTTACCGCTTGCGCTTTAAATACTCGCCCGAACCCACTTTTATCCCAAACTTTTTGTTCTGCTCCTCTTGTCCGAATAAACAAACGCCTAAATGGCGTATTTTCACTAATACGTATATTTTTTGTCTTTGTATCAAGAATTGATGGAAAACTTAACTCGTTAGAAAAACGTTTAAACTCATCCATAGGATGCCAAATCTGTTCTGGCGCTAATTCTTTTTTATATTGACGCTGTTCAGCAAGGTAGCGAACTAGATGTGCCATACCATCATTATGAATATGGGCGGGCATATGGGAGGGTAACCGCTGATGATGATAAACTTGATTATTGCTATTTTTATTATTTTGGGGCATTTTTACTTTGACTGTACGCAAATTAGATTGCGATGTGTAAAGATGATAAGTATCTTCCCGTTCGTCTATGACTTCATACTGTGTTTTAAAATTAAATAAATGAATATTATTAAATCCAACTTGATCTAATATTTCTGTATTACCGCCCCCTTTACTTCCATCAATTAAATAGTGGTCATCCCCTCCTTGTCCATCAAGTTTGTCATTACCCAAGTCAGATAGAATTAAATCACTATTTTCACCACCATATACATAATCATCACCGTTACCTCCATACAAAACATTCCCTCCTCCATTTGTAATAATAATATCATTACCTTCCCCTGAATTTATGATATTTCCTATCATACTGTTGTCTTCAATTAAGTCATCACCATTATTTGCATCTAGAATAGGATAACGAAAATTATATCCCTTAGGAATTTTTATGTAATCATCATTTTCTGTGGGTAATTCCAAACATTCAATTGGTTCAATGTTATAATAATCCCTCCCCATTTTTATCCTAAATAAATTTCCATGACCGTCTTTAATATAAATTCCTTTACTTATTGGGTATGATAAATTAATGAAGCTAATTTCAATTTTTTCATTACTGAATTTATCATATAAAAATATTGATGTTCCCAGTGCCTTGATATCAAATCCATTCTCATAAGGTAATAAAATGGTCATATCAAACTCATTTTCCATTTCTGATTTAATATTTGAAAAGTCAAAAATGATTTTACCTTGAAAAATCTGATCTGGGTTAACTTGATAAACATCTCTTCCTTTAGTAACCATAATATGACTGTTTCTACTGACCATTAAAAGGTGGTCATCATTACTCTTTCCTTTATATTCTAACTTACTCGCTAAACCATGAAATTTAAAATCTCCCCATAAAGGTTGACCATATATTTTATTATCAACTGAAATTGTTTTTTCACTCTCATCGATACTTATTGTAGAGCTAGCGCCTCCCTGATAAGTAATATTAAAAATATTTTCACTTATAATGTGTGAAGCACTTGAATCCAAATGGTTTAGCTTAGTATTTAATACAAATCCGTCCTTTGTATATAATTGATATCTATGAAATATTTCCCTACCATTATTATCTATTTTATACGTGTTTTTTAAAGTAACATTCAGTGTTAAAACTTTCGTTTCTGACTCTGCCGATTTTATTTCAATATTTAATATGAGATCATTACCAGAAATACTGGCATCCTTTATTTCGCTTAACATATACCCTAAATTTACTCGGCTTTGGCCTTGTGTATTTTCAATAATTACAGCTGATAATTCTAATAAATTATCATTTAATTCATCTTGATTATTGTGCCAATCAACACGACGTAGAAAATAACTATCATTACCTTCTCCACCATTGACTATCCCTGATTCAAATATTAATTGATCATCCCCCTCCATACCTTGAATAAATGCAGTCATTGCCCCTGCATCTAATGTGTTGGATTCTTTATTACCTAATAATTCTGCTGTCGTAGAGCTATCTCCAATTAGCATCACATCATTAACATTGCGTAAATGAATCTTCTTAACTTTATGATTAATGAAGGCCACCTCTGACGTTATATTGTTCAAATCGATATCTATTTTACTGTTGGATGGAATATCTTTAATGATTATACTATTATCCCCCCCATTGCCATCAAAATAAATTTCGTTACTTTCTTCAATGTTATTATCAAATAATAATGATAAGTTTATAATATCATCTTTTTCGCCGCCTACGAGAAATTTACTCCCTGCATTGATGTTAAATAAATTTTTTGAATTTTTTTTCCCAACGATAATATCTGTTCCATTCCCTGGGTTAAAACTAATGTTTTTTTGCTTTGCTTCATTTTCATACCGGTAACCAATATTTTGCATGCCTTCATAAATAACCCTAGGCTTCTCACTTAATAATTCTCTTGCAATATCAATAGGCTGGTTTAAAAATTCATTCCCTAGTCTATTCACTCTGATATCATTATTTATATCAGGGTGAATCGTATTGGTATAATTATTTCTGGCCTGGAATAGCCGTAGCTCTGATGCTGATAATGAACTTAGTTGTGTAGCAACCGACTGTTTTTTCTTTATGTTATAAAAAGTAGTTAGTTCGTTTTTATGTAAAAATTGTTTTAGTAATAAGCTATCATACTCAGGATTAAGTACAATAATGTCATTGGCAACCTCCTCGCCAATATTTTTATAAGCGATAGGAGCCGTTTTATTCACTAGTCTAAAACGATAATTAAAATTCAGTTCATTGACCCTCTGTGTTTGAAAGCTTTTTACCCAACGATTATCTTGAGAGTCATAATGATAATTTTCCCGAATAAAATTAATTTGCTCGATGGTATAGTAAGGCCCTATTTCATCACTATCAATATGACTAAGAGGTCCACGGTTATCCACATCAGCAAACTCTGCACTACTAATTATTTTTGAGTTATTTCTATAATAAATATAATGTTTGATATGTTCAACAAGGATCGGTTTACCAACCAATTGTAAGTGTTCATCAAAACCTTGATATAAAAATGACGACTTGAACGTATCTAAGTCTTGCTGCCAATTTATATTTTTGAAGTATGCTAAATGCTGTTTATAACTAAATCGATTTAATATATTGTCTGATGGAGGAAAACCAAGTGCAGCACGAATACCTTCTCTGGCTTTTTCATCCCAGCCTAGAGATTCACCGAGTTCCTCTTCAATTTTTTCTACTGCGCGAATACCTGTATATACCATCCCTCCAATTAATAAGGAACCCGCAACAATTAAACCAACGACAGGTATTGCCGATGAACCAATGATTATACCGATCATGGTTACACCCCCCACAATAATGTTAGCAATTGACAAAGAACCATTCACAATTAAGTCTTGGCGCTCTTTATCATTTGTAACCCTGTCTAGTTGTTCAAATGCTTCACAAGCTTGATAAATATCTAACCCCATTCCAATTAAATTAAATATAATTGTAATACGAGCTGTAATTTTTGATGATACATTAAACGATCCAGCTTGTTTATAAGCGAGCTTAAGTAGAATAGGTTGTAAGACCATATCCCCATAATTAAAGAATGCATTTGCGCAGGCTAGATCAAGGTTTTTCTGTATTTCTCGTCTTTCTTTTTCTGATAGATTAGGATTATCTAATTCATCTATTAACTGGTAAACAGAGTTGATTGTTAGAAATATCCCTGTAGAACCAATTCCTTGCCCAAAATAATTAGCTATTTTTGCATAAGTTGGTAATTTAATACCGATGCGTCGTAAATCTTCTATAGTCTTATTCATACCAACTGGATTATCGAGTTGTGATTTCTGAATAATTTGGAGCTGTTCTTGTAGTACGGCCCTTGGTTGGATCATTGAATTAACATCAATTCGTCTTGTTATATGATCATCTTGTAAACTCTTATTAATCATTTTAATTAAATTAATGTCTTTTTCATTTTCAGTTAAAAAGGTTAACTGAAATGCTAATTTATCAGGATTAAATTTAACATTATCCTCCCAGTTTGGAAGCTGAGTATGTTTAAAATCTAATGGTTCGCTATTTATTGTAGCCCCAATATCTCTAAGTTTTTTTAATGATGTTACCTGCTCGCCAAAAATAATTTCCGAGTCATTAGTCACTGATATTTCTGATGACTTGAAAAAGGTATCCAGCTCACTCATAATGCTTTGCCGCATACTGAGGTATGCTTCGCTCTCTGTATTTATGATTTGCACTTCACCAAACAGGGCTTCGCCTACTTTGTGTTTAAATCCCGCAATACTTCCTCTGGTTAATACTGAGCCATCCTCTTGCGTTATTTCTTGGTTAATATAATCATTAAAAACATTAGATAAGTGTTTCTTTGCTTGGCTAAATTCTGAATGACTAATAATAAGCTCAACACCAGTAGTATCGGATAAAGTTAAAAAGTACTTATCATTACGAGAATAGCTTGTAACTGTATATATTTCTTCATCACTTTGAAAAGTGATAATCTGATTATTCCCTATACTTTCAAATAATAATATGTGAGATTGCTCGTTTATTTCATTAGAAACAGCTCCTAATAAATCAAAATTCGATTGATATATTTCATCAAATCTATTGAGAACTTCTTGTTCTTTATCAGTAACATTATCTATCTTTTGTTTTCGTGTTAGTTTGGTTAAAACTTCAAATTTTTCCTTAAGTTGTGAACTTTGTTCGTTAGTTAAATTACTATGCTGCAAAAGGCGTAAAAAGCAGATATTCTCAAATGAATGTATTTCAACTGGCAATTTATTTACTGTAACATCGAACCCCTCTTTATATGATAACTGAGATAATGCTGCATAATTAGATTTTAGTTTTTCATGTAAATCTAAAATTAATCTAAATTCTTTTTTTAATGACTTTTCGTTTCCAAATGGGGTTTCAATATCTATATAGAGCATTAATAAATCATCAATATATTGATTATATTCTCTTAATTTTATTGGATCTTGGACTAATTTTAAAACTTCTGCATGATTAAAGCCTTGCCCACTAGGAAATAACGCACTCAAACGGTTTATAGACAGCTGACTTAGGTAGTTTAGTTTTTCAGGCTGGTGGCTCAAAAATTCTAAAATATCTTTTGCTTCAATGGCTTGCTGTTTAATTCTAGTGGTGTCATCATCAATAAATATTGAATTCCACATATGAGAGAAATCATTTTCATTCTCAGCGTCACAAATTTTATTAATTTTTTTACTGATAATGGGGTCATATGCTGCAATATTTAATTTGTTCTTATCGACACTTCCATCTTGGAATGTAAAATACCCTTTTAAATAAAGGTGTTTATTAATATCAATATGCTCTGCTAGTAAATTACCTATACTAATATCTTCGAGTAATGCTTTTATTTTATGTCTTGGTTCAAAATTATTTTCTAAAAAAATTTTAGTATATATCCCATTTATTTTTAGCTTACTCGTCAACTCCTCGCCAAAAATCGCCTTTTCTTCTTTTGTCAAAAGTGCCTTTTTATCGGTTAAATATAGAATAATATTTCCTGGCATTTTAAAAGCATATCTTGTTTTCAATACATTCAATGAGTTAGCATAGTTTTGAATAAAACCAGGTTCAGAATGAAGATTATCTATTAATATCCACTGTTGTTTAGATGCTTTTAGTAAATGTTCTATATCTCCATACTCTGAAAAAAATTCCATCGAATTCGGGTTTACCTGAAACACTAGTGTATTATCGGGGGAATATTTTACTAGTTCTTCTGCATATTTTTTGCCTATAGAGCCTCTCCCTGAACGAATAATAATTTTGACAGTATCATTAAATTTCTGTGGATTAGCATTGACATCGTTTTTATTAATCATTAACCATAATGGTGTTTCTAATATTCCAACATTTTCATATTCACGAATTAGTTCACTTCTAAAATCACTATTAAATTGAGTATCTTCCGCATTTAACTTCTGTTTAAAAATAGCGTATGCATCATGATTAAAAGCCACTTTTTTAATCAAATCAATATCGATTTTATACTCATTATTTGGATCCCTAAAAATATCCATAGTAATAGAATGGTCATCTTTGATTAATTGCCAAACTTCTAACTCACCACTTCTTAGCTCATCGATAAAATATAAACTGGCATGCTTTCCATTAATATAGCTCTGTTGGTTAGTTTGGTTAACATTAATTTCCAACCGCCAATTCTTAGTAGACTGTTTTTCCCCTGCTAAATTATATGGCCAAGTTATTTTTTTACTGTCACTCGTGACACCGATAGGTCGATTATAACCTACTACTGGAAGATATATTCCATGCTTAGCTAATTCGACACTTGCCCTAAAAACAAAGTTTTCATTTACCCCCCCGCGTCCTAATTGGCAGCCTGCCAAAACAATCTTATTAGGTGGATATACCTTCAGTACATCATTTTTAAGATACTTCAACCCTGTAATAAGTTGGTAAGCTTGGTACCCCTCAAAGAGACTTTGCTGGTTATGCCCGTTATACTGACCATGACCGATAACCGTCCAACGTATTTTTCCGTTAACTTTCGTTTGTAAATCACCATGTAGCACTTTCCACTGCTCACTCTCAATATCAAACTGTATCACAAGTGAATTACTAGGAAATTTTGCTAATAATCTCCCCGTTGATTTAGCTGCTGTGTCATCACCACCTATTTGGATTAAAACATGATAATTATATGTCGAGTCACTTGTAGGCCGACTCATTAAATGATGAAAAATTGTAAGCCTTGTGAATTCATCTATAGGATTAAACCAGTTAGATATATTTTTAAGTTCGGAGGACTGCTCCCCTACTAATGGCCTACCATCTATGTGTTCCGTTAAAAATATCAAATCATCATCTTTATTAATTATTTTATCATTAGTTTTCTTATCATTTACATTTATCATCTGAATTTTCTTTCCATGTCAAATTAAAGCCCACCTTCAACTTAACAAGATTGCCACATCAGTAAAATATATAAAAAAACAATTAAGATTAACTACAATTAACAACGCTCAAGATAATTTCCCTATTAAAATATAAACCATCAAATCGATATGATACACAATCATTTTAAGATTATATTATGTTTACTTGTAATTATATTATATGCATGTAATTATTTGGATTCATTTCTACTTTCTACGAAGGCCATATATGAACAATTTCGAATTTTATAACCCCACTCGTATCATGTTTGGTGAAGGTAAAATCAGTGAACTTGACCGAGTTGTCCCTAAAAATGCTAAGGTTCTTATTTTATTTGGCGGTGAAAGTGCAAGAAAAACAGGAACCTTAAATGAAGTTGAGCAAGCTTTAGGATCTCGAACATTCGATCATTTTGGTGGAATTGAGGCCAATCCTCGCTATGAAACATTGATAAAAGCTGTCGATAAAATTGAAAAAGAAGGTTTCGATTTCTTGCTGGCGGTGGGTGGTGGCTCCGTCATTGATGGTGTTAAATTTATCGCAGCCGCGGTAAATTACCCAGGCGATAAATGGGAGGTGGTCACAAATAGAGGCTCGACTATAAAAACTGCGCTGCCCTTCGGTACAGTGTTAACATTACCTGCTACTGGTTCCGAAATGAACAAGGGTTCTGTAATTACTCGTGAAGAACTGCATTCTAAACTTGCTTTTATGAGCGACCATGTATTTCCTCAATTCTCTATTCTTGACCCAGTAAAAACCTATACTTTACCGACTCGCCAAATAAGTAATGGTGTTGTTGACGCTTTCGTTCATGTTATTGAACAATATTTGACTTACCCAGTGAATGCTTACGTACAAGATGCATTCGCAGAAGGCTTATTGAAAACATTAATAGAGATTGGACCTAAAGCGCTTGAGACTCCAAAAGATTATGATATTAGAGCCAATTTAATGTGGACAGCCACCTTGGCTTTAAATGGTTTAATTGGTGTTGGGGTACCACAAGACTGGTCTACTCACATGTTAGGCCATGAAATCACTGTGCTGTATGGTTTGGATCATGCACAAACACTCGCTATTGTTCTACCATCCATGCTGACGGAAAAATTAGCCCAAAAACAGGCCAAATTAGTGCAATATGCAGAACGAGTTTGGGGAATTACGTCAGGTTCTGACCAAGAGAAAGCATTAAAAGCCATTGAGTTAACTCGAGAGTTCTTTGAAAAAATGCAAGTAGGTACTCGTTTTAGTGACTACCAACTGACCCAAGAGGTTATTGAACCATTAGTTAATAGCTTAGCTGCACACAATATGGTGAAATTAGGTGAGCACCAAGATATTAACTTAGAGGTTAGCCGCCGCGTATATACGGCCGCTTTATAATCTCCTCCCTCTCGAAAAGGTGCAAACTTGCACCTTTTTCTTTTTTATCACCGAAAGCGCTTTTCCTTATAAGTCATTTAAATTTATCGGTTATTACAACAGCATATAACGTTTAATTGGCTAGATTGTATTTCATATTGCCAGATTTTTAATTGAGAATGGCACATTAGCATCAGCAAAATATTGTTTTCAATTTTGAGCATCAATCACCATATCTCACCACTGTAAATTTAGGTATTTTATAGCTTACAGATAGTCCGAAACAAATATATAACAACAATTAATAAGTTAGGTTGTGAGCCATGTTATCTAAATTTAATATATCAAACAGTGCATTACTTGCATCATCTCTGCTCTTAACGATTGGGCGTGGTGCAACATTGCCCTTCATGGCTATTTACCTAACCCGTGAATATAAGATGGCTATTGATATTGTCGGTGTTGCAATGTCAATGGCTATGGTGGTTGGTGTTTTATTTAGTATGGGCTTTGGTATGTTAGCAGACCGCGTTGATAAAAAACGCTGTATGCTATTCGCAGTTATCGCCTTTATTTGTGGGTTTATTGCGATACCTATCGTGAATAATGCTATTTTAGTCATTATTTTCTTTTCGTTAATAAATTGCTCTTATTCCGTATTCTCAACGGTACTAAAAGCCTATTTTGCAGATACCCTTACGGTTACATTAAAAGCAAAAATATTTTCCTTAAATTATACCTTCATTAATATAGGCTGGACTGTTGGCCCGCCCATTGGCACCTGGTTATTAATGTATAGTATTAACTTACCATTCTATTTAGCTGCAATTTCAGCCGCTTTTCCAATCTTTTTTATACAACGGTTTGTACAGAGCATAAAACCGACACCATTAGAAGAAGGCCAGATCCGCAAATGGAATCCTGTCTCTATGCTACGAGACCAAGTGCTGGCATGGTTTATTTTATCAACTTTCTTAGGTTCATTAGTTTTTGGAACTTTTACCACTTGGATATCCCAATATGCCATCACCGTTGCTAACAGTGATTTTGCCCAAGTGGTTATCGGTGTTATTTTGCCCGTAAATGCTATTGTCGTAGTGACGTTACAATATACAGTTGGCAAACGTATCACTCCAGATAACTTAAGAAAATTGATGACATTAGGTAGTCTATTTTTTATTTTAGGGTTGGCAACCTTTATGTATGCCCATGAAAACTTATACCTATGGGCTCTTGGCGCCTTTATTTTCACTTTAGGTGAGTTAATCTACGCCCCTGGCGAATACATGTTAATTGATAGTATTGCTCCAGACGGAATGAAGGCCAGTTATTTTTCGGCTCAATCTTTAGGGCTACTTGGCGGTGCATTTAATCCGATGTTAACAGGAGTTGTATTAACTGAACTTCCCCCCTATTTTATTTTCATTATTCTTATGTTTATTACATTTTTAGCCTGGCTATCCATGCTAAATGGAATGCGTCTAAGAAAAAAACAATTATTAGTTACCCAATAGCATTTTTTCTCCACTGAAAAACATTTTCGGTGGAGAAAAATGACAAATCTACTGCCTTTTTATTCTCTTTCTTGTCGGTAAAACTAAACAAATAGCTGAACTCAATAATACAATAGTCATGATTATAGAAACGTTAAGATAACTTTTCGAAAAGAGTAAAGAAAATATTGGTAATGCAGATAATAAAACCAAGTTGTTAACACTCTCGGATATAGACAAGACAAAACCTTTATTCTCTGCACTTTGCCTTGCTAACATTGCGGTGCTTATCGGGGAGGCCAATCCTAACATCCCACCAATAATAGTTAAGCATAATCCATGACCAATTAACGAAAGCCACCCACTAAGAAATAAGATAATCGTTACTATGATTATTAAAATAATAACCACGAGTTTTGTATTATTTGATACTTTAATTTTTTCAATTTTTGCAACGAATCCATTACCAAATAATAATCCCATCCCAAATAATCCCATTAAGCTACCAACCTCCGCGCTTTCTAAGTGGGATCGTAGCCTTAATATTTCACCTGCAAGCAAAAACATACAAACTGATACCCCATTCCATAAACCTTTCGCTAATATGAGTCTGGTAATACCTACATGTTTAATCGCTTTAAAAGATAATTTTTTTCCGACAGTTTTTTGAGAGTGCGGCAGTATAAATAGCCCTATAATGAATACGACTAAGCATCCTATCGCGGTATAAATAAAAGGGGCGTACCAAGCAAAATACTGGACTAATATCCCTGCAATGATTGGCCCCGTAATAATACCGACAGTCATTCCCACCATAATACTCCCCATTGCTGTAGCTTGTTTACTTTCACTAATTACATCAGCAATAAGTGCGAAGATAACGGGAACAAGTGCAGCAGAAGCCAATCCTCCGAAGCCCCTTAAAACAAGTGCAGTCAATAGATTAGGTGAAAAAATAATGACTAAACTATCGAGTGATAATAGTAAAAGAGCCATAAGCACAATTTTTCGTCTATCAATTCTATCTGATAAAAAACCAATAATAGGAGCTGCCAAGGTATAGGCCAACGCATAAGCCGATACCAACCACGTAATTTGGTCAGGTTGAACATGAAATACCGTTGCTAACGGCGATAAAATAGCCGATAACATAAATTCTGCGGTACCAACAAGGTATACCGCTACTGCCGACAAAAGCAGTAAGTAATGAGTAGAAGTCATAGTTCTCTCGTTTTGATATATATTGAATATTCTAATCACTTGTTATAATTGAATTTTTCAATTCATTGATTTATAAGTGAATTTTTTTAGAATCGTAAACTACTAGGACGCAAAGAAAGTTTAAGTATTGGAGATATTGAAATAGTTAATTGGATAGTGAATTTGAAGAGGCGGGTGACTAGACGTAGATTAAAACTTAAAACTTAATGCATTTCAACACTTAAAAGTTAAATATATATTAACTATTTTTCCACTATCTTAAATTTAAAAATGCTAATGATAACCTGATTTTATTATTCCCAAGCATTTTTATACGTGACAACACTTATAAAATAATACTAATTCCGACTATTAATCGACGCTTAGCCACTTCTATATCAAAAAAAACTCTCATTATCTATTTTATAATGCACAAACAATAATATGATAGATGCTTCAATATTTAGTTATTAAATCAATTAAAAGAACAGTTTATTTAATAATTACATTCAAGCATGTTTAGGCTAACGGAAGGTATATAAACATGAATATTATCACTCGGCTTAAATTCGTTTCATTTCTACAATTTTTTATCTGGGGATCATGGCTAGTTACTTTTGCATCTTACCTCTTCAATACATTACATTTCAAAGGCGGTGAAATTGGCTTAATTTTTAGTACATTAGGTATCTCAGCCTTATGCTCACCGATTATCATCGGATTTATCGCAGATAAAATTAATAACAGAAAACTGGTATACATTACATCACATATTATTTCTGCTGTATTTTTAATCTCAATGGCTCATAGTGATTCAATAACCCTACTATTTATTGTGACATTAGTTCATCTAATGTTTTATATGCCGACTATTTCTGTTTGTAATAGTATTGTTTTTGAAATGTTGAGCGCTGAAAAACTCGATTCTGATGTTTACTTTCCCAAAATACGCGTTTACGGTACCTTAGGCTTTATTGTCGCTATGTGGACAATTAGCTTATTAAAATTGGAAATGAGTTTTTATCAATTATATATAGGTGCTATTGCATCGATTGTACTCAGTATTTTTTCTATTTTCTTTATTGCAACACAGAGCTGTAAAATTGAGAGAAAAGAAGAAAAACCCAGCTTTAGTTGTCAAAATATTATTTTACTCTTTAAAAAAGGACGAGTTGCAGTATTTCTATTCTTTGCCATGTTATTAGGCTCTGTTTTACAAATTACCAATACCTTTGGCGTTCCCTTCTTACAAGATATGGCATTAATGCCTGAAGCAAGAGGCTCGGTTTTTTCTGAATACCCCACAATTTTTTTATCAATATCGCAATTTTCAGAAATTATATTTATTTTGCTTTTACCGTTATTACTCAAAAAATTCAAAATTGAAGCTATCCTATTTATGAGTATGATTGCGTGGATTTTACGATTAGGTTTATTTGCTTACGGTGATTTCACTGTGATTGGTACTATCGCTTTATTTTTATCCATGGTTGTATACGGCTGCGCATTTGATTTCTTTAATATCGCGGGAGCACTATTTTTGGAAAAAGAAATTGCACCTGAGTTTCGCTCAACTGCTCAAGGTGTATTCACCACATTAGTCAATGGTTTTGGCACATTTTTAGGTGCTGTATTATGTGGCTGGGTTATCGAACTTAATACGGTCAATGGCGTGGTGGATTGGAAAACTTTCTGGATGATTTTTACGGGTTACACAACCAGTTTTACGCTTCTTTATGTGATTTACTTATTCTATTCTAAAAATAGCCAACCGAAAGCAACTATTTAACCACTGATAGCCCCCTTATTCATTAGATATGTTCATAGAATAAGGGGTTTTATATTATTTCAAATATATGATTTTGAAATAATCATATTAAGGTTACTCTTCATTTTTAGTGCGATTTAATTATTATCTGCCTTAAACTTCGCCTCTTTTAGCAATAGCGCTTGTTTTCGGTCAATACCCCAACGGTAGCCAGAAAGGTCACCATTACTTCTAACAACACGGTGGCATGGTATTGCTACCGCTAACATATTTGCACCACAGGCATTAGCGACTGCTCTGACAGCATTAGGCTGGCCAATTTTTTCTGCAATATCACTGTAACTCTTTGTTTCCCCAACTGGGATATTACGTAATGTTTGCCAAACGCGTTGTTGAAATGCAGTACCTTGAATGTCCAGTGGTAAATTTAAACCAATTTCAGGTGCTTCGATAAAACCCACCACCTGAGCTACCAGTTGCTCAAAGCCGTCATCTCCTCCGATCAGCTCTGCTTTTGGGAATTTATCCTGTAAATTATTCAATAACTGCTCAGGGTCATCCCCTAACAAAATGGCACAAACACCTATCGGACTTTGTGCAACTAATAATGTTCCTAATGAGCAAACCGCAAGAGCAAAATAAATTTTACTGCCTACCCCTCCTGATTTCCATTCACTCGGCGTCATACCTAGTCGTTGAGATGAGGCTTCATAGAAACGACTATTTGATTGATAACCCGCATCATAAATAGCATCCGTAATTCGCTTTTTTTCTTGAAGCCGTTGTTGCAATGTTTTATGCCGAAATGCATCCGCATAGGCTTTTGGTGTTAACCCTGTTTGCGCTTTAAACAAACGGTGGAAATGGTAGCGACTCATACCAATATAATCAGCTAAATCTGCTAAGCTCACCGTTTGCACCTGCTGCTCAATATAACGGCAAGCCTTTTCAATTTGTTCTTGATAGAACTGGGTTAATTGTGACGTTTCTGTCCGAAAGCGTTTTCCAGCACGGTAGCCTTGTTCAATAGCTTGCTGCTCATTATCGAAAAACTCAACATTCTCTCTATTTGGTAAACGCCCTGCCGCAGATGGATGGCAATAAATAGCAGAGGTTCTTACACCGTAAATAAAATGACCATCTGCGGATTTATTCCTTTCAACCACCGCTTGCCATCTCTGTTCTGGCGTTTTCCACAAATTATTATTTGTCATCATGTCACCCTGCACTGGTTAATTACATTAATTATGACAAACTACAATTGTAAAAAACTCCGAACATTGCTTTTTAATTCAAGCTTTATCCATTCAGGTAGATAATCATCTTAATCCACTTAATGGTGATTTTACAATAGTCATCAATTGAAGAAAGAATGCAGTAAAATTAACTACATGTAACTTCATCCGTTATTCTAATATCAGATTTTTTGCGAAAAATGACTAGAATAACCAAAATACCTAAAACACCAACTATTGCTCCCATAAAACTAATCATTGAATAACTATAACCATAAGATAAAACTATTCCACCAATTGCTGCACCAATGGCATTTCCTAGATTAAAAGCTCCAATATTAACAGAGGAAGCTAAAGCTTGAGCCCCTGTAGCTGCATTCATAACTAACATTTGAATTGGTGGCACAATACCAAAACTAAAAATACTCCATATCATTAGGCCGACACCCGCACCAAATTCATTTACAGCAATAAATGGGAATATAGCCATACTTAATGCCAACATAATGAAAAATATTATTAAAGTGCCAAAGAGTGACTTATCTGCAAATAATCCACCAATATAATTACCAATAGTAAAACCTACACCGATAATCACTAACATCATCGTGATCATTTGGTCTGAAGCCTGGATAAAATTCATTAACATTGGTGTAATATAGGTATACAACGTAAACATTGCGCTCGCACCTAATACAGTAGATAACATGCCTAATAGGACTTGAGGGCGTCGTAAAATACGCAATTCATTTTTTACATTTACTTTTGTCCCCATGAGATGGTTTGGTAACGCCAAAATTAGGCTAATAATGGTTAACACTCCCAAAGCAGAAATAAAATAAAACGCCTGACGCCATCCCACAACTTGAGTCAACTTAGTCATCAATGGCACGCCACCAATGTTAGCAATCGTTAGCCCCATAAACATAGCTGCAATCGCACTAGCTTGTTTGCCTGCAGGTACTACACTCGCGGCAACAATGGCTCCTAAACCAAAAAATGCACCATGATTCAAACTCGTCACAAATCGTGAAAGTGACAGCGTCACTAAATCAGGTGACATTGCGGAAAGTAAATTTCCGACAGTAAATATCAACATCAAAAAAACCAAGGCGGACTTTGGCCGACGATTAGCTAATAACAGTGTCATGATGGGGGCACCAACCATAACGCCAAGGGCATAAATAACCACTATCACACCCACAGATGGAATACTTTCTTGTATATTATCAGCAATATAAGGAAGCATTCCCATTGGCGAAAACTCTGTTGCTCCAATAGCAAAAGCCCCTATTGCTAATGCTAGTAATGCCGTGTTAATTCTCATATAAAAACCTTATTGAAATAAATTATTAACATTTTTATTAATGTGCAGGATTTTTTCACATTGATACTCAATGAAAAAGGCGTTAAGGTGAAAATAACTTTTGCCGGATATGCAATAATGAAAATAACTTTTGAAGAGCTTCAGGCCTTTATTAGCGTTGTAGATTGTGGTTCTATCACCGCAGCAGCAGAGCAATTAAACATGACAATATCGACAGTAAGTCGTTTATTACTCAGGCTTGAAGAAAAAATAAATACGACGTTAATCTACCGAACAACTCGTTCGATTAAACTTAGTGATGAAGGCGCTGCATTTTTGCAGAAATCGCGAAAAATAGTTGAGCTAGCTCAAGAAGCTGAAGATATGCTCTCAATACGACAAGCTGTTCCTTCAGGTAAGTTACGTATAGATGCATCAACCCCCTTCTTGACTCATGTTATTGCCCCGTTAATTCCACAGTTTTATGCACTTTATCCACAAATCGAACTGGAGATCCATAACTATGAAGGAATTACTAATCTGTTAGAAAAACGAATTGATGTCGCATTTCGTATTGGCACACTCAAGGATTCATCGCTCAATGCAACTTTACTGGGCTTTAGCCAGAAGCGTTTAGTTGCTAGCCCTTCCTATTTAGAAAAATATGGCGTACCACAGAACGTTGATGAATTGAAAAAACATTACCTATTAGGTTTTACTCAACCAGAGTCCCTAAATACATGGCCTATCAAGTTGCATGATGGACAGTTATTAAAAATTACCCCCGATATTGCTGGCACCAGTGGTGAAGTTTTATTTCACCTTGCTATTCAAGGTTCTGGAATTCTATGTTCTGCTGATTTCGTCACGAAAGATGCCTTCGCTAGTGGGGAATTAGTACAAGTGTTAACAAAAGAAACTATTGAGATCCGTCAGCCCATAAATGCAGTTTATTACCGTAACCAAGCTGTTTCGCCACGACTACGTTGTTTTATTGAATTTATAAAAAAATACTCAACAAAAATTGAACCGCATTAGTCTTATTTATTTTTCCGCTCTTTCTGTGCAATGCGTTTTTTAAACCCTGTTAACGTCATCCCTGTATGCCGTTTAAAGTAACGGCATAAATAAGATGTATCTTCAAAATTTAATTCATCAGCAATTTGCTTAATGGGTAGACTACCAATTTCTAATAATGCTTTTATTTCTAGGATAACTTGCCTATCTATTAATACTTTTGGTGGGTCATTAAAAAAATTTTGACTAATTTTGGACAAGTAGAATGGTGTAATAGACAATTGTTCAGCATAAAATTTCACTTCTTTATGCTGCTTACAGTGAGTTGTAATTAAGTCCCAAAAACGCCAACACAGCTGCTCTTGGCGGCTTTTATTTTCTGGTTTTATAGAAATGTGTTGTGCATGATTACTGATTTCTAAAAATAAATTTTGTAAATGGTTTTTTAATTGTAATACCCCATATTTACCCCAATTAGACACTATAGCTAAAAGAATATATCTCCAGCTTTCAAACAGTGCAACTTTTTCTAATGGCATTGAAATAATAGGAAAATCATTAAAAAAAGCAAATAATTGATTTGGTAATACATAGGCAATTTCTGTTGCTAGCTTTTTATCAATCAACCAATATTCCAAACGAAATTTACGTGATTTGGCTTGCAGCATTGCAAAAGAATCATCGTATAAAATGATAATATCGTTTTTGCGTATCAGATGCCGTTTGAAATTAATATTGAATACTCCATATCCTTGCTTGCACACACAAACCGCCACATAGGATGTTTTAATTGGTTTAAATTGCATTTCATCCATATCGCTTTCGCCAATCCGAATGGCTTCCGGTAAATCAATTTGATGATTTTTTAAATGCTGCATGATTGTTGTGCTTTGATTTGCTTCATATAACGCAATCATAACAAAAAAGTTGTCATAAGTACCAATAATGTACAAGTTATGCCCTTATTTTATTTTCATAAATACCTAAAATAGCCTTCAAATTAAGGGATACCATAACGGGGGAGATTAGAAAATGGTACTTGCAACAAATAGGTTAGTATTGCGTCCTTGGCAAGAAACAGATGCAGCTGATTTATATTTCTATGCAAAAGATGAAAGAGTTGGCCCTATCGCAGGTTGGCCTGCCCACAAAAATGAAGAAGAGAGTCTTTCTATCATCAAGAATATTTTTATGCGAGATGAAATTTACGCGGTAACGTTAAAAAATGAAAACCAAGCTATTGGCCTGATTGGATTATCATTTAGCCATGAAAGTAATTTTCCCATTGGGAAAAATGATGCAGAAGTCAGTTATTGGATTGGTGTACCGTTCTGGGGTAAAGGCCTTATACCAGAGTCAATTAACGCCATAATGCACCATGCATTCACTAATTTGAAATTAGATAATTTATGGTGTGGTTACTTTCAAGGTAACGAACAATCTAAAATTGCCCAAGAAAAATGCGGCTTCAAATATTATGCAACTCTTGAACCACAATTTATTGAATTAATTGGTGAAACTAAGACAGAAGATATTAGTAAAATAACCGCTAAAGAGTGGCAAGCTCGACAGTAATATTTGATTCTATCTATACATGTGGCCAGCATTTATCTGTTTGGCCTTTTTCTTATTAATTTATTGTCACAACTCATTTCAATGATGAATAAAATTATTCTACCGTGTTCCTATTAATGCTATGATTTTTCAATAATTATAAAATTCATACTTTCACTAGGATCACAGGTAAACACATGCAGGACTATGGTATTTGGACCGTTATCACTCCCATTGTGACTATAATTTTGGCGATATTAACTCGCCAAGTCATGCTTTCATTAATGCTAGGAATATTCGTTGGTTTTACTGTCATTAACGATCACAACCTATTATTAGGTGTGCAAGGTACCGTTGATGGTATTATTGATACATTTTCATCTGCAGGGAATACGCGAACAATTGTCTTTATGGTCATGATCGGAGGGATAATGAGGCTTGTTGTTGTGACAGGCGGAGTTCGAGCATTAGTTCAGCTACTAACCAATAAGACAAAACTGATTAAAAACCGTAAATCTACCCAGTTTCTTGCCATTATCATTACTTCTCTTATTTTTATTGAAAGCTCAATTAACCAATTAGTCGCTGGCGCCTCAACTAAAAATCTAGCACGACAATATGGTGTTGCTCCTGAAAAAATGTCCTATATTATCCAAACAGCATGTGTTTCTGTTTGTTCCTCCGCCATCATCAATGGTTGGGGTGCAGTAATAATGGGGTTAATCGGGGTACAAATTTCCCAAGGTCTGATTCAAGGCGAGCCCTTTGATATTTTAATTACTTCGATTGGTTACAATTTAATGGCATGGTTATCTATTATAACTATCCTATTCTATGTATTTACCAATATTTCATGGGGTCCCATGAAAAAAGCTGAAGATAAATATCAACAAAATTTTATTGAGGGGAATATTTCCCAGTTACAAAGCCAAGATAATGAAGAAGAGATTATTGATCACCCTAACGCTCATTCTTCATTAAACTTCTTTATTCCTATTTTATCTACGGTGTTAATGGTCCCTATCGCACTATATATCACTGGTGACGGTGACTTTAGCAAAGGAAGTGGTTCGACATCCGTATATTGGGGAGTCATGTTTGGTACTGTGGTATCTTTCTGTTGGTTTATCGGTCGACGGTTACTAAATATTGATGAATTCTTTAAAGAATTATTTATCGGCTACGCCAATATGCTAAAAATCAGCTCAATTATGATCTTAGCGTTCTTGATGGGAAATGTCTCTGCTGAGTTAAACACGGGAGCCTATATTGCTGAAGTCACTCAAGGAGTTATGGCCCCAGGTTTTTCTATTGGATTTATCTTTATAATTAGCGCCATTATGTCTTTAGCAACAGGCACCTCTTGGGGAACTTTCGCGATAATGATACCTATCGGGGTTCAATTAGGTTTATCTGTAGGAATGCCTGTTGAATATATGATTGGTGCAGCAATTTCTGGCTCAATATTTGGCGATATGACCTCCCCAATTTCTGCGGATGCTATTGTTGCTTCAATGGCGACAGACTGCGAACATATTGAGCATATTCGTACTCAAATGCCTTATGCGTTAGTAACTGCCAGTATTGTTCTTGCTATTTACCTTTACCTTGGTTTTTCTTATTAATTATTGGGAGTTTAGATGTCTATCCAACAACAACTAACACAGTACGCAAAAATAGATTTACTTAACTCGTCGACTCCACTTAATCGATTGAATAATTTATCGCATAAGTTTGGTCGTGAGATTTATATAAAACGTGATGATATGACTCCCCTTGCTATGGGGGGAAATAAACTGCGTAAACTAGAATTTTTAATGGCTGATGCATTAGCCAAAAAAGCAAAAATTATTGTTACCGCGGGGGCAATTCAATCAAACCATGTCCGCCAAACTGCAGCTGTTGCTGCCATGTATGGGCTTGAATGCGTTGCGTTATTAGAAAATCCAATTAAAAGTGATAACCCTAACTTTCTGCATAATGGTAATAAATTATTAACTGACTTATTTTCCACCCGTTGTGTGATGTGTGATGAATTAACCGACCCACAATCCCAAATGGAAGCGCTAATTAAAACACTTTCTCTTAAAGATGCCTATATTGTCCCTGTGGGTGGGTCAAATACATTAGGTGCTTTAGGCTATGTCCAATGCGCTATTGAGATAGCTCAACAGAAGCCAGAACATATTGAATTTGATAAAATTATTGTTGCTTCAGGAAGTGCTGGAACCCATGCAGGGCTTGCCATTGGTTTACAAGAATTACTACCACAGAGCCAAGTAATTGGCGTGACAGTGTCACGAAAGCAACAAGACCAAGCCCCTAAAGTTGAAAAATTGCAATCCGAACTGGCTCAATGGTTGGGTCTAGCTAAAACACCTGAAGTACAATTATGGGATAACTTTTTTGCTCCCATGTATGGAATGCCAAACCAAAAAGGCCTCGCCGCAATCAACTTATTAGCGCGGCAAGAAGGTATTTTATTAGACCCAGTTTATACCGGTAAAGCCATGGCTGGGTTAATTGACTACTTGGAAAGCTCTGAAGAAAAAACTCCCGTTCTGTTTATTCATACGGGTGGATCCCAAGCATTATTTGCTTACTCAGATATTAGCCAAACAATTAAGTAATCATCATCAGATAAAAGGGCCAGATTGCCCTTTTATCTTCCATTGTAAAGCTAAAATACTCGACTTCCTTCTTTATTATTGTTGATTAGTCTGTACTATTCAATAATTGGTAAGTGATTACGTATAAATATTGTTCGTTTGGGTAAATCTCTTTGATAAGCGCTTTCAACGTTTCTAGACTCATGGCTTCTTGCTTAGCATGGTATTCAGAAATGTCATCATAAGAAATTGGCTCTACTGACAATATTTTAATATCAGTATAATATTCACCTGTTTCCAGCGCGTATACCTTCACAATAGTCCCAGGAATATAATGGCTCTCGCTTTTATCACGGATAGTGATAATTTTTTTACCGGAAACCACCAATGGAAGTAAACGCTCAAAAAAGGTTATCGTGTCAGGGGCGTTATTCATAATATTTCTCTTATTTCTTATGCAATGCCTTTGTTTGGAGCCCCTATTTTCTTATAAACCTAATAAATTGCAATAAAATGGTTCTTTTTGTGCTTCCAATTATACGAACACTATAGCGATCATTGCGTTTTATATACAATCAGGCCATAAAAATATTATCTACGTCTATAAACTGAGTACACATAATGGATAACAATGAAAATTTGTTCTATCAACAAGAATACTATTTTTGGTCTGCGATATGTGCAAATACGGTGAAAATTAGCAACCAAACTAGTGCTTATTTTTCTGAGCTACCATTGCCTATATTTAATTATATTTACCTCCACCAAGGCGCACTCATTTCAGATTACGAGAAGGCTGAAGCGCTATTCAAACAACAAGCTAAGCCTTATGTACTGGTTATTCATGACCAAATACTTTCACTATTTGAGTCAGAAATAATAGCACGGAGATTAGTCTTTGATGGTGAATCAACTGCAATGATTTTGCCACAAGGGGCTCTGTCTCAATACAATTCACCACCACCGCTTAATACTGATTTTCAGATAATACAGAGTAATGAACGACTCGAAGATTGGGCTCAGCCGTTAATTACAGCATTCCCTGTCGATTCTGATACAGATGAAAGTGACTCAACTGTTACTGACGAGTATATTCGTTATCACCAAAGAGCACTTGATAAACAAACTAATATGGTGCATTTAGTCTTATTTGCAGATCAGCAACCAGTCTCAACCTTAACTATGACATTTAATAATCAAACAGCTCGACTTGATGATATTGGCACCGATATTCAATACCAAGGTAAAGGGCTCGCGACTTTACTTATTAAACATGCACTATACCTTTGCCATCAACAAGGGATTAAACAGTGTGTATTGGAGTCATCCAGCGATGGATTATCTATCTACAAAAAGCTGGGTTTTGAACCTATATTTAATTACTACAGCTATATTGCAGAGTGATTTTATTAAATGCATCTTAATAACGAGGTGCCTAATTGTACGGGGTGACATAATAATGGGAGTAATCCCACTAATATATCCACTTTATTTTGTCACCGTTTGGTACCACTGTTGAATGTCTCTCACAATTTGTTCAGTGTGCAACTGCCCATCTTTATCTTTGAAATAATGGTCTAAATCTTGATAAGAACGGTAACTAACATGGGTATTACGAACTTGTTTCATCATATTATCTGTACCATGAGCATCCACGTTGGTATCCGCCATCGTTTGTATCACCAAATGTGGGGTTTTAACTGACTGGATAAGTTTTAAATTGTCAATGGTGAGCATCTCATACCACCATTTCGAGCCATGGCCGCTGACAAATTGGTCGTTATTTAATTGCTTTTGTTTTACCGCTTCTGCAAATTGTTTAAAACCTTCCTTTGAGTTAGCAATTTCTTCTTTAGGTGTATTATTTTCAATACTATATAGAACATCATTAATGAAGTATTGGCCGCCAACATTCAATGCAACGGATGCGGTAATAAAGTTTTCTTGTGCAACAATTAAATTAGTTACCAGCGCACCTTCACTTCCGCCTAATAGCACTATGTGTTGGTAATCATTTTTTAATTGCTTTAATACTGCTACATAATTATTGGCGCGTTCTAATGGCGAGTCTTTCGACATGTAGTCAACAGGACATTCTTCTTCTGAAGCTTCTTCGCCATTAACCCCCACTTGGCTGTTTAATCCTGTTTTTTCAACTAATAAAATATCATTATGAGGAAATACAACCCCGAAATTTTTCAACATATTGGGGTTATTAATGACGCTTTTACAATCTGAGCCTTGTAATAAAACTAATAAATCCTTTGATTTTTTGGCTTGTTTTTGGATTAAATAATAATTTATATCTTTGCCTGCAAAGTGCATAGTTTGCATACTCACAGGTAAATTCTGTGCAAATACACTTAATGGATAAATTGAAAACAACAAAGGCATAATTTTTAGTTTCATTGCACACTCATCATGTTCTATAAGGACCTTTCGACGATATTATATTGAGTTTTTTATAACAAATAGCGCCTAAAGTGCCCTCGTAAAACAAGATTAAATATAGATATACGGTTTAGACCTGTACAATTTTTTTATGGCGCTTGAGAAACAAGTATTAATGACTCGCTATGGGGGAGAATGCTATGCAATGGCAATGTTAGCAGCGGGTAGAATCGATATTTGTGTCGAATTCGCACTGGAACCTTATGATATTGTTCCACTAATCCCTATTATAGAACGTGCTATTGGCAAAGTGACTACATTAGATGGTTGCTGAGCTGAAATTGGTGGTACGGTTGTAGCAACAGGCTACCCAAACCTTCATGAACAAATTCTGGCTATCTTAATACAGGTAGTTAATTTTATCTTTTAAGAAGTATTATAAAATGCAATCTACTCAACAAGTTAATAGTCATGTTTCCTTTATGCCTGCGAAAAGGGAACAAGTTTCTACTCGAATTATTTTTTTTATTGCCGGTTTTGTTACCGCGGCCTGGGCAGCCATTGTTCCTTATGTCAAACTTAACACAGGGGCAAATGATGCCACCCTTGGCATGCTACTATTATGTTTCGGTGGAGGAGCACTTATTGCTATGCCAGTAACTGGTGCATTAGCTGCCAAATTTGGTTGCCGCCGTTTAATGGTGTTTTCTACCATCGCCTTTAGTTTGTTATTCCCCATTTTATCCTCTTTATCGCAAATTAACTTTATTATCATTGCCTTATTATTATTTGGAATTTTCATTGGCTTAACAGATTGCGCGATGAATGTTCAAGCGGTGATTGTTGAAAAATCATCTGATAAACCAATCATGTCTGGCTTTCATGGTTTTTATAGTATCGGTGGCATCGCGGGTGCAGGTACCATGAGTTTAGTTTTGCTACTTGGTTCTTCCGCAACAATGTCATCAATCATCATTTCAGTTGTTGCAGTGGTTTTGTTAGCTATTTGCTATAACGGTTTAATCCCTTACGCTAATGCCCCAACTGGCCCGCTTATCGCTATCCCAAAAGGCGTTGTTTTGGTGATTGGCATCGTCTGTTTTGCCGTTTTTCTTGCTGAAGGCGCAGTACTTGACTGGGGCGCTGTATTCTTAATTGAACACCATGGATTAAAAGAGACTTTAGGCGGTTTAGGTTTTGCGGCATTCGCCACAACCATGACTATTGGCCGATTACTGGGCGACAAAATTGTTATGCGAGTCGGTTCCGCACGTGTCGTATTTTTAGGTGCTTTACTTGCCTGCCTCGGTTTTGTTATTGCTGTTTTATCTCCTCATCTCATATTGGCCATCATGGGTTTTGCATTAGTCGGTGCGGGTTCATCTAATATAGTACCAGTGATGTTTTCTGCTGTAGGGAAGCAAAAAACGATGCCAGAGGCTCTTGCCGTGCCTGCAATTTCAACTTTAGGCTATTTAGGTATTTTGGCGGGACCAGCTGCTATTGGTTTTGTTGCTTTTCAACTGTCCCTGGCAACTGCATTATTATTAATTTCTGCATTATTAGTTATTATTGCTTTTGTGACTCGCTTTATCCGTGTGTGATTTTTTGAATCTCATAAGGCTACTGGGTTGTAGCCTTATTCTATGTTTCTCCTCATCAATTGCTTGTCTCTTATAAAAATGGTGGCAATTATGCTCTATTTATAGGTTTTATCTATATAATCATTTTTTAAACTATTAAAATTCAATCTAATTTTTTAGCTAATAACTTCCATGTAAGTACTGAGGCGTAATGACCCCTACTCATAAGAAAAACATTATTATTATTATTGGTGCTGGTTTTGTTGGTACAACATTAGCTTGGTATTTATCAAAAAAATCTGATGCACAAGTCATTTTGCTTGATAAAGCACACGCAGGCCAAGGTGTTACACAGCACGCTTTCGCTTGGTTGAATGTGTCATATGGAAGGCCTGATGCATATAGCCAACTTCGCCAACAGGCGCTTGTTGCATGGCATGAACTCGATAAATACACCGATGGAAAGTTGAATATCCAATGGACAGGCGCTCTCAGCTGGCAAGAAACAGAGGCCGCAACGGCAGAATATGTCTACCTCCACCAACAGAGTGGATTTAATGTCGAATTATTGGACAAGTCAACCGTTCACAAGATGGAACCTTACTTATCTGTTTTACCTGAACTCGCTGCATTTTGCCCAGATGAAGGTAGTGTTGACCCCATTCATGCAACAAAAACGCTATTATCCTTTGCTATTGAACAAGGCGTTATTTACTTACCTGAACAGGAAGTTCAAGCTATCTTGCAGGAAGGTGGACGCATCATTGGCGTAAAGACTCAAACAGATACTTTTGGGGCTGAACAGGTTATCGTGACTGCGGGTACAGACGCGACTACACTTATGCAATCGCTACATGTTGAATTACCTGTTATAGCCTCTCCCTCTATCATTGTGCATATCAATGATTCTACAGAGCAAACATTGGTTCAACATATCATTTCGACGCCACAAATGGAGCTGCGGCCTGCAGGTTCAGGTAAAATACTCTGTGTTGAAGATTATATTGATGATAAGCCTGAACACAACGCGTTAGCTATCGCACAAAACGCCCTTACAACAATTAAAAATTCATTTATAGGTAGTAACACGCTAAATCTTGAAAACGCTTTCACAGGAATGCGACCTATGCCTAAAGATGAGATGCCAATTGTCGGAAAAGTTGCTGATTTCGAAGGTTTATATATTATCAGTATGCACGCTGCGATTACGCTAGCGCCTTTGATATGCCAATTGGCTCAAGATGAAATCTTGCATGGGATAGAACAAGCCGCATTAGGTCCATATCGATTAACTCGTTTTGTATCAGGTAACTGACAAATGAATATTCCGTTGTACTATTTAAGACATTATCAATCGATTGAAAAAACATTCTGGACATCTATTTGTGAACATAGTATCCAGATTGCACAACACACAATTTGCTATTTAACGCCCCTTAATTCGCCAGCGTTTAACTTTATCTATTTACAGCCTGACTCGACCAGCCACGCCTTTATGCAGGCTCACAACCTGTTTGTTTCACAGAAGAAAAACCATACCTTAGTGATCCCCGAAGAGATGCTCCCGCAGGTGGTAACTGAGGCTGAGTCATTAGGGTATAAACGTGACAGTGTCACGACTGCAATGGCGCTGACCTTAGTAAAGCAAAATGAAGTTGAACTGCCTGATAACCAAGTTGATATCGTCTTAGCGAATCACGATTTGTCCTTGTGGGCAAAGCCTCTGGTTTCTGCGTTTTACCTGTCTGAAGAGCACGACCAGGTTATTCAGGAATATGTGCGTTATCATGAGGATGCATTACAACAAGGCGCCCCGCAGTTTCACCTTGTGTTACTCGTTAATGGTGAACCAGCGACCTCCATGACGGTGACGATCGAAGGTACGTTAGCGCGTTTTGATGATATTGGTACCGAGCCAAGCCATCAAGGTAATGGTTACGCTTCACAACTTATTGATTATGCGTTAGCATTTTGCCGCCAACAAGGTGTAGAACACTGTTTCCTAGATGCGTCTGAAGCGGGATTTGATTTGTATAAAAAATTTGGATTTGAACCTCTCTTTCGCTATATCAATTATGTTTGGTGCAAATAATTTATAACCATAATGTTATTTGTAGAGCTATCTGAAGTGGGATCATTGTTCACACAGTGGTTCCAAGCTCAGTCATTCCAGATTAATCATAATGACAAAATTATCTAATATTTACATATGAAAATTAATATTATTGGCACTAGTGGTAGCGGTAAAAGTACCCTTTGCCAACAACTTTCGCTGTTGTTAAACGTCCCTTCTATCGAATTGGATAGCTTATATTGGTTAGCGAATTGGCAAGGTTCTTCGGATGATGCGCTTAACCAGAAACTCACCGCTGCATTAGATAAAGCGGTATCTGGATGGGTTCTTGATGGAAACTATACTCGAACCCAACCCATTAAATGGAAAGAGGTTGATATGGTGGTATGGCTGGATTACTCCTTACCAAGAACGCTTTATCAGTCGATTACGCGCACATTGTCGCGCATTCGTTCAGGGCAAGAGTTGTGGGCAAATACAGGTAATAAAGAACGTTGGAAAAATGCTTTTTTCAGTCGTGACTCGATAATTCTGTGGCTACTAAAGACTTACTATCCAAATAAGAAAAGAAATCTAAGTCATATGGCAAATATCAACTTACGCCATATTCAGTTTGTTCGACTCACCTCACCAAAAGAAACAAACTTATTTTTACAACAAATGAAAGCTCAAGTTCAGGGTAAATAAACATCTCGGTAGCCATAAAAACTACCGAGATAGTATTTTTTCAGCAATTAAAGCTCATCACATGCCGTTTTCAACATCGCAGTTTGTTGGAATTTTTCAATTCCTAACTCAATCAAGCGGCTGATTAATTGCGGGTATGTCATACCCGCTTGTTGCCACAATTTGGGGTACATACTGATGTTCGTAAAGCCAGGCAATGTGTTGATTTCATTGATAACTACGTCGTTGTTTTCCGTTAAAAAAACATCCACACGGGACATTCCACTGCAATTTAATGCGCGATACGCGGATAAGGCAATCTCGCGTATTTTATCACTCACCGCAGCATCTAACTGTGCAGGAGCCACGACAGAGGCGCCATTCTCATCAATATACTTAGTGTGGTACGCATAGAAACTATCGTGTAATACGATTTCACCACAAGGGCTGGCAAGAGGTTCTTCATTACCCAATACGGCGCATTCAATCTCACGCCCTTTAACTGCACTTTCAATAAGGACTTTCATATCAAATAAGAAAGCAAAGTCCAGTGCCGCGTCAAATTCCGATTCAGTGCTGACTTTACTGATCCCGACAGATGAACCTTGATTTGCTGGTTTAATAAAAAGTGGTAGGCCTAATTGCGCCACGGTCGCTTCATATTCAGTTGTTGCGCGCTCATTTTTGAGCACTGTTATAAACGGAGCAATATTTAAGCCTGCATCTCTAAGTAATCTTTTGGTAACGTCTTTATCCATACAGGCAGAGGAACCTAAAACCCCCGGACCGACAAATGGTAAATTCGCCATGCGCAATAAACCTTGTAACGAGCCGTCTTCACCTAAGTTACCGTGAACAATAGGGAAAATAACATCGATTTGTGGCAATGGCTTAGCATCTTCTAACGAAATAAACTGTTCGCTTGTTTTACCTGGAACAAGTGCGATAGCTCGCTTAGGCGTATTCAACGCAATACGAGAGGGATCATCACCATGCAATAAAAAATCAGATTCGTTATATTCATGCCATTGCCCTTCTTTATTAATCCCTAAAAGGCATACATCAAATTTATTGCGATCTAACCCATTGATAATATTTTTAGCAGATTGTAGTGAAACTTCATGTTCTGTTGATCGGCCACCAAAAATAACACCGACTCGTATTTTGCTCATTATTTGCTCCGACATAAAACACCAAACCTAGCCGAGAAATATAGCACGCAAAGAAAAGGTTATGGCATAAATTATTTATTTTTCATTAAGATTAGCTGGCTTTATGACCAAACCTTCTTTTTTTGATAGCTAATTATCTTTTATCTATCAGAGTTTCAATACTGATATTCACCTGTTCAATTAGCCACTGCGTAAAAATAGCCGCTGCACTGCCTTGCTCTACAGGTTTAGATGACAATAAATAATATGCTGAATTATCTTCAATAAAGCCATATGGCGCGGTTAATTGTTTCGATTTTACTTCATCTGCAACCATCAAAAATGACGCAAGCGCCGCCCCTTGCCCAGCCAAAGCCGCTTGTATACACAAATAAAAGTGTTCATATGTAATAGTTTTATTATTTTGAAGCGCTATTTCTTTTATATTTTGCCAAGTTTCCCATGCAGTTGGCCTAGATAGAGTTGACAGTAGCGTTATATGACTAAAGTTTTCTTTAAAATCAAGTTCAGGCCGAACCACGACGCCCATACATTCTGAGCACACTTTCACCGCGCAAAGGTTGTCATTCCATTTGAAATCATTACGCCTCAATGCTAAATCAACATTCGTTTTTGTGAAATCGATAACACCACCTGCCGCCACTAAATGCACTGTAATATGGGGATATTGTTGATAAAAATGTGTAAGCCGAGGAATTAACCACTTCATTGCGATTGTAGGTTCACAAGACAAACTAACAACATCAGGAAAGGTATTGTTTTTTATCTTTTCAACCCCCTCCTTAAGCTGTTCAAATATTGCACTAGTTGTTTGTAACAATATTCGTCCATTAGCCGTTAAAAAAACAGCACGGTTCCTTCGTTCGAATAGCTCAACACCAAGGTGTTCTTCTAATAAACGAATTTGTCGGCTAATCGCGCTATGAGTCACATTCAGCTCTTGAGCCGCTTGCACAAAGCTACCTGCTTTCGCAGCAGTGTCAAAAAAACGTAATGACGTTAACGGTGGTAGTTTCATATATAGGTAATAAAAACTGACAGATTTATGTCAGGATAAATCGCTTTTTAGTTTTATTCAATCTATTGATAATAAAAACAATAAATGAACAAACAATTTCAGAATAAATCTGTTTTGGTCTGTTTTTATTACCTTTTAGGAAATTAATATGAATGAAATCATTGCGGTTGCAACCATTACCATTTTAGCTGTCATTAGTCCGGGGCCAGACTTTGCTATGGTAACTCGTAGTAGTTATACCTATGGCATTAAAACAGGCTTATTGTGTGCGCTAGGTATTGCTGTTGGTGTGCAGGTTCATGTGTTTTATACCATTTTTGGCATCACTTTGGTCATTATGAGTTCACCAACATTATTCTTAATCGTTAAACTTATTGGGGTGTTTTACTTGGTATACATCGGATTTAAATCATTAACAAATAAAGTAAAAATATCCTCAGATAAAGCCGTATCAAAGCCATTATCGGCCCTAAATGCGTTTAAAAATGGTTTTCTGACAAATGCTTTAAACCCAAAAACCATGTTTTTTGTGATTTCTGTGTATAGCCAAGTTATTAGTACACAAAATTCAATTTGGTTAAATTTAAGTTATGGCTTATTTATTTCCTTTGCCCATTGGCTATGGTTTAGCCTAATTGCTATTTTTTTTGCAACGCCGGCAGTCAGAAACAAAATTCTTAACTACCAATTTATTATGGACCGAATGATTGGAATTCTACTGATTTTATTGGGATTATCTCTACTATTCTTTAATATAAACTAACCCCACATTCACATTCATGGTAGTTATTTACCCTGCAACCGATAATATTCATTGACCACTTTCGCCAACTCAACCACATCGGTTGGAATATTAAGTTTGGCGAGTTGGTCAAATGGCACCCATTCAAATGGGGCAAAAGGCGGTTGTGATGAGGGCAATAACTCACATAAGTAAATCATATCAATATGCCAATGGTTCCCTTTCTTTTTATCCGCAATAAATTCTTTCAAGATAGCGATGGGCAACGGTAATACTTGTGTATGGGATGAATCCTGCACTTGCGATACAAAGGGGAAACCGCAACTGACCACTTGGCACTCTAACCCTGTTTCTTCAAGAACCTCTCGGAAAACAGCATGTTGTGGTTCTTCGTTTGCTTCAATATGGCCACCTGGCGGTAACCAAAAACCAAGTTTTTGATGTTCGTGTAATAAAAACTCACCATGCTCATTACGGATCATTGCTGTTGCCGTAAAATGTTTAACTTCCTCTCTCATCTCACCACATCCTTTTTTTATTTTGTTATTCTTACATTAAGTTTCTGGTGGTGAGCCTAACACCTTGTTGCCTTCCAGTCACGGTAACCATTTCAACTTACATGAGGCATTCAAAGCGCAGTCAGCGGAAAGAAATTATCATATGCTTAGCTGATGGCGATTGGTTATTAACTCGGGGTGGTTAAATTGAAAAAAGAATTTGATTTTTATAAGCAACAAGCTATGAACTTTGAGAATGGGAAAAAAATAAAAACCCATGAGATTTGTTATTGTTCATCATAAAGATGCGCAATAAATTGAACAAATTAGAGGAATAGCCAGCACATAGACCGGCTATTTCTGATAAAACTATTAAGCGGTTAGTGCCAGTTTTGCTCCAAACATCAAGAATACAGCACCAATACAGCTATTAGAGAACTTCGAAAGCTTTTTATTATGTTTAACCATATTCGTTACGGCAACAGCACCAAAAATTAGCAGTGATAAATAAATCATGCTACAAGTTTCTAAAATTAGGCCAAGTATGAAAAATGGCACACCTGCACTTGGGTAAGCTGGGTCAATAAATTGGATAAAAAATGAAACATAGAAAATGATCATCTTAGGATTTAGTAAACTTAAAAAAACGGCTTTCTTATAGGTGCCCTTGGTTTCTAAGATAATTGAATCAACATCACCTGTATTTTCTTTCTTATGCAATACGCTATACAGGGTTTTAATCCCTAAATAAAATAAATAAGCCGCCCCTACGTATTTTATAACACTAAAAAAGATAGGTGATGTTTTTACTAAAGATGCAACGCCTAAAAATGATAGAAAAATGAGCACAGCATCCCCGGTAAAGACACCTAATGCGGCTTTATAACCATTTTTCACACCATATTTTGCACTGCTAGTTAAAACAAATAAAGAATTAGGGCCTGGTACCAATGTAATAAAAATAACACCGATAAGATAAGTCCATAAGTTTGTAATACCGAGATTTTCAAGCATAGGAAACCCGCTAACTCAATAAAAGTTATAACAAAAAATTCACATCATTTATTTATGACTATATGATACAGGCTTTACATTACTTATAAAAGATATCACCATATAATAATGTCAATATAAAATATAAATCCAAATAACATTAAAACACTAGATAAACAACAATGAATAAAGATCAAAAAACAGAATAACAACCCAAAACAAGAGCCTTAGTTAGAAGCTAACTATAAATAGCCAACCAAGTAGTTGTAAATGCTAAAATAGATAATTAAATCAGCATTTAATTTTATAGAATAAATAAAAGTAGTAGTGATTTGATTAAGGTTTCGCGTTATAACATAAAAGTTCGTGCTATTTAAAAGTAAAATTGGATCAAGCCAGTATAAAACTAAAATAGCCCATTACTAATATTTCATCTCTTTAAAATCAATCAAGTTATATAAGTGTTCAAAATTACAATAAGGTTAGCTTAAATGGTGTCACAACAAAGTAATCAATGGCAAAAAGCAATGATGGCAGGCGCTGTTCATACCGCTCCTCTTAATCTTGCTGTTATTCCTTGGGGAGTTTTAGCAGGTTCAATGGCGGTCGAAACTGGTCTCGATTTCTGGCAAAGCGTAGCGATGTCCGCGATGGTATTTGCAGGTGCGGCACAATTAGTCACTCTTGGGTTGCTTAACTCGGGTGCTGGCTATATCACGATTGTTATTTCTGTTTTTTTTATCACTTCCCAGCATTTACTTTATGGACTGACATTACGCCCCCAAGTTAAAGACTTTACAACTCCTCAGCGCCTTAGTATCGGTTTCTTATTAACAGATGAATTATTTGCGATTAGCGCTGCTAAACGTCAGAGTTTAAGCTTTCCTTATTTGTTTGGTGCGGGGTTTAGTTTTTATCTCGTTTGGTTAATTACTAGTCTTTGTGGGATTGCAATGGCCAATATTGTGGGCGATTTGAGCCGCTTACATCTCGACTTTTCTGTCGTGGCAACTTTGCTTGCAATCGTCGTTCCATTAACAAAAAAATAAGTACGTTGTGTGGCGTGATCTTTTCACTCGTTGTCGCTATCGTACTTTCAATGTACTCCTTCAGTAGTGCTATTGTTATCGCAGGTGTGGGTGGGATGTTTGTTTCGGTAGCCGTTTCACGTTTATTGAAGGAGGAAAAATGATTTGGCTTTTAATTATTACCTTAACAGCGGTTGTTTTTACTCTACGTTATATTTTTCTAATACCACAGTTGCCAATACGCCTTCCTCTTGTGGTTCGTCAAGCACTAGGGTATTCAGCACCTTGTTTATTAACCGCAATTTGTGCCCCTGTTATCCTATTAGAAAACCATGAATTGCGATCCTTCCCTGATAATCCTTATTTATGGGGGGCGCTATTCTGTGTCATCGTGGCTTCTGTATTAAAAAACATGCTGCTAACTGTCGGCCTTACCTTAGTATTTTTCTATTCTCTTATTTATTTTATCGGTTAACTTATTATTTAAGATAAAGCATCGTTCAGCGCTTTGCTTTATCTTGGTTAATCCCTCATAATATGGCCCTCTCAAAATACATTCCTTTTCAATTTCACCCTGTCATTGATTGTCATAGTGAATACTTTATTGGCCTTACTCAATAAATAGCCAATTAACCTTTATAGATAATGGATAATACAATACCATGCTTAATAATTATGTTTTACGCAGCGTTCGCTATATGTTGGACTTAAGCGACGCCCAAATGGTTAAAATCGTAAAACTCGCAGATTTGGCTGTAACAAAAGAAGAAATGGTGGCTTGGTTAAAAAAAGATAATGAACCTGAATATGTTGAATGTAACGATAATATAATGGGGCATTTTCTAAATGGCTTAATCTATCACCGCCGTGGTAAAGATGAAAACCACCCCGCTCCCGAAGTCGATAGCCGACTTAATAACAATATTATGCTCAAAAAATTACGCGTGGCTTTTGAATTAAAAGATACGGATATGATTGAAATTTATCAGCTTGTTGATTTTCGTGTATCCAAGCCTGAGCTTAACGCAGTTTTCCGTAAACCTGGGCATAAAAACTATCGCGAATGTGGAGACCAATTACTGCGTTACTTCCTAAAAGGCCTGACAATTCGCCTACGTGGTGATAAATAACCGTTATTTTTGTTTGTTTTTTATTCATTAATTTTGCATTCTCCTGACATTTGTCTATAATATAAGTGACAAATGTCAGGAGGTTCAAATGAGAAACTATATCCCCACAGCCCCACTTCAACCGACTGCTTCATCCTTTAAACCACTGTGGCGCCATGTAGGGTTACCCGCAGAACGTGGTATTGAGTTAACTCATTTCTTGCGTCAAGGCCTATCTGTCTCTGTCTTAGACAATATCCAAGAATGGTCAGGAATGAGCAAAACTGAATTATTGCGAATATCCGGCATTAATGAGCGCAATATTGCGCGACGTAAAAATGCTGGCCAGCCCCTTAATGCTGATGAAAGTGAGAGAATTGCTCGTCTAGTGCGGGTATTCGATGCTGCGGTGCGTTTATTTAATGGAGATAAGCACGCGGCAAGTGATTGGCTTAACCACCCAGTTAAAGGGTTAGGACATTTACGCCCTATTGAGCTTATTGCGACAGAAAGCGGAGCCATTGAAGTGATTGATTTGATTGGCCGTATTGAACATGGCGTATTCTCATGATTTTATATCGATTGGTTAAATCCAATTTTGCGCATGATGCATGGTCAGGCCAAGGAGCCATGCTCTACGGCGGACGTTGGAATCATAAAGGGACTCCTGCTGTTTATACTTCAACGAGTATTTCATTAGCAACCCTTGAAATACTCGTTCACATCAATCAAGACAGACTATTGAACCAGTTCAGCTTACTATCCATAGATATCAATGATAAGTATGTGATGAAATTGTCGTTAGACCACCTTCCGACAGATTGGCAACAAGACCCCGCACCAACCTCCACCATGGATATTGGCACTATATGGCTTAATAACCAAGATAGTCTAGCATTATTAATTCCCTCTTGTATTGTTCCCTATGAATACAACGCAATTATTAACCCGTTACATCCGCAATTTCAAAAAGCTTTACATACCGTTAAATCACTAGATTTTAGTGTTGACCCGCGCTTAGCATAATTAGATATTTGCTAATAAATACTGTAAAAAAGCATCTATTTTCGGTGATAATGCACTACGGCTCGCATAAACCGCGCGAAGTTCTATAGGCGCTGGCGATACTTCATCGAATGCTATCCGCACTAATTTTTTCTGTTTAATCTGTTCTTCGCATGCATCTAACGCCAAAATAGCATAACCTACCCCATTCACTGCAGCAGCATGAGCCAAAATACCACTATTCACTCGGTAGCTGCTGTTAATTATCACTTTTTTCTGTAAGCCAGATGAATCAATAAATATCCACGGTTGCCCCTGTAATGCACTCAAGCTCGAAATGCACGGCATATTGGCTAAGTCAGAGTATGAACACGGTTTTCCTACTTTTTCAATTAATTGGGGTGATGCAACAACAACGCTTTGCCATGATTTGATCAGACGTGAGTGATAGCTACTGTCTTCAAGATGACCACGATGAAAAGTGAGTAACAAATCAATATCATCACTAATAACATCTTGAGGTATTAATTGTGTATCACAGTGAATATTCAATTGTGGGTGAGATAATGCAAACTTCGCTAATAAATCTGCTAATAATAAACTACCGGATTCACTGGGAATAGTTAGCCTTAACGTGCCTGTAATTTGTTGTGGATGACATATTTGCACTACAACTTGCTCTAATTCACTGACTAGTTTTTGGCTTTGTTCAAATAAAATATTTCCTGTTTCCGTTAGCCGCATTTGCCGGGTTGTACGTTCAATTAACTGGCTATTAAGTTGTTGTTCCAACTGTTTAATATAACGACTCACATTCGATGTTGGCATTGAAAGTAACTTTGCCGCATTGACAAAATTTCCTTGTGTCGCGACGGCAATAAACACTTTCAATAAATTCAGGTCAACAGCCATTTCTAATTCCTACAGTTCACGCGCTATTAACTTGAACTAATAGCACTAGCAGTAACCAAAATCCATTATTTTTTGATACCGCTGTGCCAGTAATTCGTCTATGTCTAATTGAGTTAGCTCATTTAAATCAGTGAGTAACTGTTGTTTTAATTGTTGTGCAGCTAACTGATAGTCGCGGTGAGCTCCACCCAAAGGCTCAGGTATAATAGTATCGATAATACCTAACTCTTTTAACCGTGGAGCGGTCATTCCCATTACTTCCGCTGCAATTTGTGCCTTCTGGGAATCTTTCCATAAAATAGAGGCACAACCTTCTGGAGATATCGCCGCATAAGTACTGTATTCCAACATATTAATACGATCCCCCACACCAATCCCTAATGCACCACCAGAACAACCTTCACCTGTAATGACACAAATAATAGGGGTTTTTAAATGAGACATTTCTATAATATTGCGTGCAATAGCTTCTGCTTGCCCGCGCTCTTCAGCACCAACACCGGGGTAAGCCCCAGCAGAATCAATAAATACCATCACTGGTAAGTGGAAACGTTCCGCCATTTTCATTAAACGAAGTGCTTTACGGTAGCCTTCTGGCGATGGCATCCCAAAATTACGCATAACTTTCTCTTTTGTTGTCCGCCCTTTTTGTTGCCCAAGCACCATAACCGGCCTACCATCTAAACGAGCAAGGCCACCCACCAGCGCTTTGTCATCAGCAAAAGCTCTGTCACCCGCTAATTCCTGAAACTCAGTAAATATTAATGGAATATAATCAAGGGGATAAGGCCTTAATGGGTGTCTCGCTAATTGGACAATCTCCCATGCCCCAAGCGATGTAAATATGGTTTTCGTAAGTGAATGACTCTTTTTTCTCAAGAGCTGGATTTCTTCTTCTAATTTAATCTCTGATGGATGTCCTTTTTGCTTGAAGGCTATAAGCGCTTCAATTTTGTCATTGAGTTCAACGATAGGTTTCTCAAATGCAAGAAAATGATTAGTCATAACGTTCCTAAAATGGTAACAGCAATCTTAGGAGTGTAATCAGAGAATCAATCCCATTCTATGCTTAAAAATAGGATTGATTGTTATCAAGAATGGGATAATGTTTTAACGCTGACTTTTCTTTAGCGAATTTGATTTTAAGCTGTTTTCCATAATCTTTTGAAAATTAGGGCATAAAAAGTGATTTTCTTCAGGACAATTCGCAATATGCAAAATACCCTTTTTTAAGGCTAGTAACCCCTGTATGGTTTGCTCAATTTCTTCTGCTTTTTCAAGTAGGCTCGCACGTTCAATATTAGGGCCATCCTTATGGTTGAGCATGCTAGCAATTTCATCGAGTGAAAATTTAGCTTCTTGCCCCAATGCAATTAAAGACAAACGGGTTATTACGTCTTTCCCGTGATAAACCCGTTTTAACCCTTTACGCCCTATCGGCTTAATCAGCCCTCTCTCTTCATAATAACGTAGGGTTGATGCTGCTAAACCTGATAATTGGCTAACTTGAGAAATATCTAACTCATCATACATGAAATACTAACCCGCTATAATACTCGCTAATCAGGCTAATTGTTGGCGCAGTAACACCGTAATCGTGCCATTCATAAAAATTTCACGGTCAACAACGTAACCTAACTTTTCAGCCACACGTAAAGAAGCTAAGTTCCTCGGTTCAATAAAACAAATAGATTGCCGATACTTATTTTCTTTCGTCAACCAAGACAATGCAGCCTGCATAGCCTCTGTTGCATAGCCTTTTCCTTGATATTCAGGTGCAATGACCCAACCCGCTTCTGGAATGCCTTTAACATGGGGTTCGACCATTCGATGAAAATCCGCGAAACCTAAATCACCAATATATTGACCACTCGCTTTTTCACGGACAGCCCAATAGCCAAAGCCTAGTAATGGCCATAAACCACCATAAGCTAACATTCTCATCCATGATTCGCGCTCACTAGAAGGCATACCCCCAATGTAACGAACCATTGACTCAATCGCCCATAACTTCGCAAGTGCAGGAAAATCACTTACTTGGTGTTTATTTAATATCAGTCTATCTGTTTCAAGTTCAGGTATTACAGCCATTGATTGCTTCTCCTTGCTATCTAAATGGGGGTTCATCGAACGTTCTTAATTTCCTTGAATGCAATTTATCCCCTTCTTTCCTCAATAAATCAATAGCACGAATACCTATTTGCAAATGTTCTGAGATTGCACCTTCATAAAAACTGTTTGCTTGACCGGGCAATTTAATTTCACCATGCAGAGGCTTATCAGAAACACATAACAGCGTGCCATAAGGAACCCTGAAGCGATACCCCTGAGCTGCAATTGTGGCACTTTCCATATCCACGGCAACCGCGCGGCTTAAACTAAAACGGCGAGCTGTTGCAAAAAAACGTAATTCCCAATTTCTGTCATCTGTTGTAACAACGGTTCCAGTTCGTAGACGTTGTTTTACCAATTCCCCAGGCATATTGCTAACTTGTTTTGTAGCGTCATATAGCGCACGCTGGACTTCCGCAATACTTGGAATAGGAATATCTGGCGGTAATACATCATCAAGAATATGGTCATCACGCAAATAAGCATGGGCCAAAACATAATCGCCAATTTTTTGGCTTTCTCTTAACCCACCACAATGGCCAATCATCAACCAAGCATGTGGTCGTAAAACGGCTAAATGATCGCAAATATTCTTTGCATTTGAAGGCCCAACACCGATATTTACTAAAGTAATTCCTGCCCCATCTCTAGCGATTAGATGATATGCAGGCATTTGAAATTTTTTCCATGTTAAATCAGAAGTCGCAATTTGTGGATCTGCATTCTCAGCGGTTAAATAATTATGTCCAACACAAGATAATGCAATATAACGACTTTCAGGATCACGTACCTGTTCACATGCCCAATTCACAAATTCATCGACATAACGGTTATAATTAGTGAAAAGAATGTACGGTTGAACATGTTCAGGTGGGGTTCCTGTATAATGCTTTAATCGCGCTAATGAAAAATCCACACGTAATGCATCAAAATGAGACAGCGGCATTTCATCCGTAGCAGAGTTCAAACCATCTGTAATATCATCACTGATATGAGATAAATCGGTTATCGGAAAATGTGCAGCTAAATTACTGCTCATACTCCTATCTAATGCTAAATCTGAACCATCAATGACAAAAGGATAAGGAATTTCAATTTTTGAAGGGCGAACGGAAAAAGTGACATCATAATCCTGTTGTAGGATAGATAATTGCTCAACTAAATAAGCACGGAATAGTTCTGGCTGAGTCACCGTAATGGTGTAATCACCCCGTTTAACAAAACGTGCATAAGCACGGGTTTTTTCGCAATGATCAACTTTGCCTTCCCATGTAACACACAGTTCGGGATAAGCAAATAACCCATTTTCCCTTTCTGTAATATCGGGTATGCGGCCTTCTTTTACATAAATAGCGATAGCATCTCTTAATGAATCAATCGCATTGCTATATAACAACGAAAGTTTATCTAAAACATCTTCAATAGATAAGTTTTCATATTTCTGGCATTTTTCCAAAGACACACACAACTCCTTATCATCAGATGAAATTATCTCCGATAACATAGAGTATCAATGTGACAGTTGCAAAATATATTGCGATTAACGTACTTATATCACAGTTAATGTACTACAAAGGATAAAACAATTGGTAATGTAAATACCGCAGCCACGGTTTGTAATGTAATTATACCTGCCATTAGTTGGCTGTCCCCATTTAACTGACGCGTTAAAATATAAGCGGTTGGCGCAGTAGGAATAGCAAAAAATAGTACTAATAGAATTGTTTCAAGGTTTGGCAAAGAAAATAAGCCCGCCACTGTTAATGCTAAAATAGGCATAAGAAGTAAACGTAACAATGTTGACGCCATAATAGGCTTAAATTCATTTCTTAGTGTTGAGGTTTGTAATGCGGCTCCAATACAGATTAAGCCTAATGGTAAGCTGGCAGCTGCGAGCAGTTTTAAAAATTGGTCCGAGCCAAAGGGTAATCCCACTGGGGATATATTCAATAACACGCCAACGACACAGGAAATGATTAATGGATTTTTTATGATCGGTAATAAAATTTGCTTAACTGAAATCTTTTGCCCTGAAGATAACGAAAGCACAGCAATGACATTACAGCTTGGTACTAAAACAGCCATAATTACCGCAGCAATAGCGATCCCTTCTTTGCCAAATAAATCAGCAACAATTGCCAACCCTAAATAAGTATTAAAACGCGTGATTCCTTGGATATGCGCGCCAAATCTCGGAATAGGTATTTTGAATAAATATTTACAACCTAGAACTAACACTGAACTAATCGCTAAAACACAAAGGATGGCGCTCGCTAAATAGGGTAATTTAGGGTTGTTCAAAGGTGCCGTTGCGAGACTGTTAATTAATAATGCAGGAAACAAAATAAAATAGTTTAATTTTTCAGCACTCGGCCAAAAATCAGCGGTGAATATTGTCGAGCGACGCAATACAAATCCCATTGTAATCAGAGCAAATAATGGCCACAAAACTAATAGAATCTTATCCATGAGAACGTAATCTGTTTTTATTTGAGCATTAAGTGAGTTTGTTAATCAGTCTATCGTTAAATTTTTGTAGCTGATAGGTAAAAAAAGCGCTATTCCCATATTTTGCTTTTCTTAGCTTATTTTCGATTAAATCGAGATTGCATCGACTTTCTCTTATTTATATTTAAATAATATATTTTTCCGCCCTTAAAACACAAGCTCCTAAACTTATCTCACTTCGGCATATAAAAATCATTTGCTTAGGAGTTCAATATTATGTATTTTTATTCATTATAAATGCATAATTAAAGAGGTTGGTATGTTTAAAAAATTAGTTTTTGCTGGCTGTATGTCATTGGCAGCCTTCGCGGGGAATGTTTACGCAAAAGAAAGCTATACCGTTGGTGCTGGTGGGACTTACCGTCCGTTTGAATATGAAAATAGCCAAAAACAGCTCGAAGGCTTTGATATTGACATCATTAAAGCAATTGCAGAAGCAGAAGGTTTTGACGTTAAACTTGTCAATACCCCTTGGGAAGGGATTTTTGCGACCTTATCGTCTGGTGATAGAGATATTTTAATTTCGGGGATCACAATTACAGATAAACGCAAAAATATGGTTGATTTCTCTAACCCCTATTTCCCGGCTGAGCAAGCGATCGTCATCAGTGAAACATCTGATGTTAAAGACTTAAATAGCTTAAAAGACCTGAATGTAGGTGTTGTGAACTCCAGCACTGGTGATATTGTTGTTTCTGATGTAATAGGTAAAAACAGTACAGCAATCAAACGTTTTGACAATACTCCTCTTTTATTACAAGAACTATTCGAAGATGGCATTGACGCTGCAGTTGGTGATGTCGGCGTAATTAAGTATTATATAAAAACGCACCCTGAGAAAAAATTTAAACTGATTTACGATAACCATTTCGAAAAACAATATTTTGGTATTGCTGTCGCTAAAGGGAATAGTGAATTACAGCAAAAAATAAATAATGGCTTAGATAAGATTATTGCAGACGGTACATACAATAAAATTTACCAAAAATGGTTTGATGAAAATGTTCCTCAATTACCAAAACAATAATTAAATTTAACTTAAAGCCATCTATGGATGGCTTTTTCACGTTTTAAATCAGGGTGAAAATTAAGATGTCTGCGTTTCGTTGGGAAATAATTGAAGAGTATGCTCCATTATTTGCTGAAGGCGCAATGATGACGATAAAAGCAACCATCATTTGCGTTATTTTAGGCTCACTATGGGGATTAACCCTCGGTTTAGGCAGAACTGCCAAAGCTGAACAAGGGATTTGGAAACCTATTTTACACTATTTTGTACAGTGGCCAGTTCGCTTCTATGTCAGTGCCTTTCGTGGTACTCCACTATTTGTTCAAATAATGGTTGTTCACTTTGCCTTAGTGCCACTGTTTATTAACCCTCGTGATGGCTTATTTGTTACATCAGGGTTAATGTCTGTTGATACCGCTAAAATGCTCCGCTCCGATTACGGTGCATTTCTATCTTGCGTCATTGCAATTACTTTAAACTCAGGAGCTTATGTCTCTGAAATATTCCGTGCGGGTATTCAATCCATTGATAAAGGGCAAATGGAAGCTTCGCGTGCGCTTGGTATGAGTTGGGCAAAAACAATGCGCAAGGTGATTCTTCCGCAAGCTTTTCGGCGCATTCTTCCCCCACTGGGAAATAATGCCATCGCAATTGTCAAGGACTCATCCCTCGCTTCCGCAATCGGTTTGGCCGATCTCGCCTATACTGCAAGAACAGTCTCCGGCGCTTACGCAACTTACTGGGAACCCTACTTAACAATATCTGTGATTTATTGGATGCTGACATTTATACTTGCTCAGTTGGTGCAATATATGGAAAGAAGGTTGGGCAGAAGTGATTTACGTTAATAATTTACAGAAAAAATTTGGTGATGCTCATGTACTTAGAGGCATTTCTTGTGAAGTTAAACCTCAAGAAGTGATTTGTGTCATTGGCCCTTCTGGTTCAGGAAAAAGTACCTTTTTACGTTGTTTGAATGCGCTAGAACGCCCTGATGGGGGCGAAATTCAAGTTAATGGTTTTAACGTTCATGACCCTAAAACTGATTTAAATAAAATGAGAGAAAATGTGGGAATGGTGTTTCAGCGTTTTAACCTATTCCCGCATATGACCGTGTTAGAAAACTTGATGATGGCGCCAACCTTAGTGAAAGGAATAAAAAAGGAATTGGCACTTAAACAAGCGGAACAACTTCTGATCAAGGTAGGACTGTTAGATAAAATTGATGCATGGCCAGCCAGTTTATCCGGTGGGCAGCAACAACGAGTCGCTATTGCTAGAGCGTTAGCCATGCAACCATCCATTTTGTTATTTGATGAGCCGACTTCTGCACTTGACCCCGAATTAGTTGGTGAGGTTCTTTCAGTGATGAAAACCCTTGCAAATGAAGGTATGACAATGGTTATCGTCACCCATGAAATGGGGTTTGCACGTGAAGTTGCCGACCGAGTCTTGTTTATTGACCAAGGTATAATTCAAGAAGAAGGCACGCCAGAACAACTCTTTACTGCACCTAAAAACCCACGGACTGCGGAGTTTCTAAGTAAAGTACTTTAATTTTATAGCCTGCTTAGTATGCTAAGCAGGTTTTTCTGATAGCCAGGTCTTTTTATTATCGATACGCTAAGAATATTCGCTCTTAATAAAGATTAATTTATGGATATCAAAAGCCTCTGCAAACAATACCGCTCAGGGAAAAAATTTAAATATGTTTTCTTCTGGGGCCACCAAACCAAACAAAATCAAATTACAAAAAGCTGCTTCAGCCAATGGTACCCTTCCCCATTTATTGTTAATAACCACCGCTTTGCCAGTGCAGAACATTTCATGATGGCCGAAAAAGCACGCTTATTTGGTGATTTAGAAACATTGGATAAAATCATTCATGCACCAAATCCCGGAGCGGCTAAAGCATTTGGTCGTGAAGTTCGTGGGTTTAAGCAAGATGTTTGGGATGAAAACCGTTTTGCTATTGTTGTCAGCGCTAATATGGCAAAATTCTCTCAACATGAAGAATTAAAACAGTTTTTACTCTCCACAAACGAACGTGTTCTAGTTGAAGCTAGCCCCGTCGATAAAATTTGGGGAATAGGCCTTGCCGAAGATACTGAAAATATTGAGAATCCATTAACATGGAAAGGGTTAAATCTTCTCGGTTTCGCATTAATGGATGTTAGAAGTCAGCTAGCCAATTAACTCTCTAATTTTTGCTTATTTTCTGATAAAACGAAAAACCCGTTGTTATTAAACAGCGGGCCTGTCATTATTTTATCAAAATATAGAATATACTACTGAGCTTTATTATAAAGGCATTCTGTATTCAATTACCCCAGGCTTTTCTGCCACCCAGTTATACAATTTTTGGCCTCGCAAATTGGTTTCTTGTGTATGCCAATATAGACGGCCACATTGTTTCTCTTGCGCTTGTGCGTGTACAAATTCAATTAATTGTTTTCCTACATGACGCCCTCTCATTTCTGGCGTCACATATAAATCTTCAAGGTAGCAAAAATCATTTTCAGCCCATGTTGAGCGGTGAAATAAATAATTCACAAAACCAACAACTTTTCCATTTTCCAACGCAACAGCACAGTACATCGGCTCACTCTTATCAAAAAAGCGCTCCCATGCTTTTAAGGTAATTTCTTCACTTAAATCTACCTGATAAAATTTCTGATACTCTAACCAATACACTAACCACTCTGGGTAATGTTCTGGCGCAACAAATTCCACTGTAACTGGTAATGCTGTTTTATTCATAATAACCCTTCCATTTGTAGACATATTACATAATGGCGCTATAGTACCTAGCAATCTGGCTCTATATAAGAGACACTTTTGTTATTTATTTAGGATCCACTTTATGCGACGCCAACAGCATGCCCAGTTCCCATTACTATTACTTGAAAAAGGTTACATTAAAGAAAATGTTTATCACACAATACGTAATGCCATCTTAGATGGACGTATTGCTGCTGGAATTAAACTTCCTTCCTCTAGAGCATTAGCAGAAATGATGGCGATCTCACGAAATTCGGTAATTGCTGGGTTTGAACGACTAATTGATGAAGGATACCTTTATTCCCAAAAAGGCTCAGGGACTTATGTTTCCCCCCATATTCCTGATGAATTAATTGGTGCCATAAGTAGCACTCAACAGGGTGACCAATCTGGATATCCTGCATTAAATCTGAATCCTAGAGTTTCCACTTTATCGAATTTATGGGAAAAATCGCGTCCAAATACCAACAAATACCAAATGTTTAATATCGGTATTGGTTGTGTGGACCAATTTCCGCATGAATTATGGGGAAGATTATTAGGTCGAGTTTGGCGTAAGTCCAAACAAATTATTACGCATTTTAATCACCCTGATGGGTATACACCACTAAAAGATTTATTGGTAGATTACGTCCGTTCGACTCGTGGGGTTCATTGTAAACAGCAACAAATTATTATTGTTAATGGAACACAACAAGCCATTAATTTAGCGGCAAAAGTCTTATTACAGCATGGGGATAATGTATGGTTAGATGACCCTGGCTATGACAGTGCGAGAGCAATTTTAACTGCTGCAGGCGCTGATATTGCCGCTATCCCATCCGACAAAGAAGGAATGGATATTATATATGGTGCTAAACACCATAAAACAGCAAAATTAATTTATACCACGCCATCTCACCAGTTCCCTCTAGGCACAACCCTCAGCTTACCACGGCGTTTAGCATTATTAGATTGGGCACAACAAAACAACGCATGGATTTTTGAGGATGACTACAATAGTGAATTTCGCTTTTTATCAAAGCCAATTCAAGCATTGCAAGGCTTAGATAATCATCAACGTGTTATTTATGCAGGGACATTTTCTAAAATGATGTACCCCGGCTTTCGTTTAGGTTTTTTAATAGTGCCAGAAATTCTGAGTGAGGCATTCACCATGATGAAATATTATAGTGATAGCCACTGTGGTTATTTAGAACAGGCCGCTTTAGCTCAGTTTATCCAAGAAGGCCACTATGCACGCCATGTCAGAAAAATACGGAAGATATGTTACGAGAGGCAAAATACTTTTATCAATGCCATCAATCACTATCTCCCTCACCTATTTAATGTACAGATGACGGATTCAGGCATTCATACTGTTTGTTGGGTGAAAGACGGTTATGATATTAACGTGATCCTTAACCAATGCCGTCTGTTGGGCTTTGGCGCACAACCGTTATCGCGCTACTGTATTCAAAGTACTCACCAAAATGCAATTCTATTTGGCTATGCTGCTCATTGTGAAAATGAGATAATTAACAATATAAAATTACTCAGTGAACAATTGAGTAATATATACCCTAGTTAAACAAAAATGATTTTCAGCGTTTATCCGATAGCGCGAATTCTTCTAATCTTTATAACTATACCTTAATAGCATTGTTTATATTGAGGTACTTTTATGACAAAAATAAATTATCCCCATGAGTACGAAGTTGGCGATGTTGTCTTTACCAGTATTGGGACTGAGCTATTTCGCCAAATAGCCTCGGCATCTTTATGTTGGAGTAATCATGTTGGCATGATTGTAGGTCACAATGGTGAAGATTATTTAATTGCAGAAAGTCGCGTTCCCCTTTCAACAACCACGACCTTATCGCGGTTTATTGCCCGTTCGTCTGACAATCGTTACAGTGTACGCCGATTTTCCCATACATTAACAAGTGAACAAAAATCCGCATTAGTCGCCGAAGTTCCTGCTCGTTTAAATAAGTTTTATCACACGGGATTTAATTATGAGTCTTCTAGGCAGTTTTGTTCAAAGTTTGTTTTCGATATTTATCAATCTGCGTTATCAGTTCAAATAGGGGAATTAGAAACCTTCAAGGAATTATTAACTAAAAACCCGAATGCAAAATTAAATTTTTGGAAGTTATGGTTTATTGGGCAAATTCCATGGGAACGTAAAACTGTTACTCCTGCAAGTTTATGGCATCACCCTGAATTATCATTAATTTATCGCAGCCATGATGACATTCATTAATTAGCGATATTGATATTTGACTAAGCCACTCAACGTATATAAGAGTGGCTTAACATGATGCCTTAATCTTTATCAATCAATAAGCATTGCATCGCCATTAAACAAATTTGCTGTAATAGCCAGTTATTATAGTAAAGCCTCTTCTATTAGAGACTTTACTTTGCCTACCTGTACTGGAATTGCGTGGGTTATCGCGATTATTTTTTCTTATTTAGCATCGATTTCAAGTCAGCAAACGGGTTATAAGTTGCTGCTTCAATATCATTTTGTGCATCTTCCCCTGCCACGACATTAGTGCCATACATTTCAGCTTCTGTGTACTTCGAATGCTCATGATCATGGCAAAATAAACACAATAGTTCCCAATTGCTGCCATCTTCAGGGTTATTGGTATGATCATGGTCGATATGATGCACAGTTAATTCACGTAAATTTGAATACACAAACTCACGAGTACAGCGTCCACAAACCCATGGGTAAATTTTAAGTGCTTTTTCACGATAGCCACTTTCTAATCGCGCATAGTTTTTAGGGATCAAAGCCATTGCCGATATTCCTATTAAAAATAGTAATTTTGAGATAATACGCCTAATATACCTCAATTCAGAGCAAAAAAAGAAACTCAAAACAACAAAAAACCCCAGATATGATGACATCGCCAACTTTATAGGGCATGTCATCAACTCCGGGCTAATTTATTAGTTAGTTTTTACTTAGATTACTTATTCAACAATTCTGTACGGATAATCTCAGCCCCTGCACTTAATGCATTAAGTTTACCCGTTGCGACCCGTCGAGATAATGGTGCCATACCACAGTTTGTTGATGGATAAAGTTTATCAGCATCCACAAATTGCAGCGCTTTACGTAACGTATTGGCGACTTCTTCTGGTGTTTCGATGATATTGCTAGCCACATCAATCGCCCCCACCATCACTTTTTTACCGCGAATAAGCTCAATTAAATCCATAGGAACATGGGAGTTATGACATTCTAAGGAGATAATATCAATATTTGAAGTTTGCAATTTTGGGAAAGCCTCTTCATATTGCCGCCACTCAGAACCTAGTGTCTTTTTCCAGTCAGTATTAGCTTTGATGCCGTATCCATAACAGATGTGAACTGCTGTTTCGCATTTCAGCCCTTCAATGGCTCTTTCTAACGCAGCCACCCCCCAATCGTTTACTTCATCAAAAAACACATTAAAAGCTGGCTCATCAAACTGAATAATATCAACGCCCGCGGCTTCAAGCTCTTTTGCTTCTTGATTCAATATTTTAGCGAACTCCCATGCCAGTTTTTCACGACTTTTATAATGGTTATCATACAGTGTATCAATCATCGTCATCGGCCCAGGAAGCGCCCATTTAATCGGCTGTTTTGTTAGCTTACGTAAAAATTTAGCATCTTCCACAAAAACAGGTTTTTGGCGTTCAACCGCTCCAACTACCGTCGGCACGCTCGCATCATAACGATCACGAATTTTAACCACTTCACGCTTTGCAAAATCAACACCACTGAGGTGTTCAATAAATGTCGTCACAAAATGCTGGCGTGTTTGCTCGCCATCGCTAACAATATCAATCCCAGCACGTAGTTGATCTTCAAGGGATAAGCGCAATGCGTCTTGTTTTCCCTCGATGAGTTCTTCATTTTGCAACTTCCAAGGAGACCAAAGCGTCTCAGGTTCAGCAAGCCAAGAAGGTTTTGGTAAGCTGCCCGCGGTAGATGTTGGTAATAATGTTTTCATAATAATTGACCTTAAATTTTTATAATTAATCAAAGCGCGTAGTTAGCAGACCATTGCTCTAGAATATGCTTATAGGGTTCAATAAAGTGTTCTTCCGTATATTTTCCTTGCTCAATAGCCAATCGGCTACGTTCTTCGCGGTCATAAACAATTTTTGTTAATGAATAATCTTGGTTCGTCAAACTCGGTTGATAGCATGGTCCCGCAACGGAGTTCGCATTGTAAATCTCTGGGCGATAAATCTTCTGGAATGTTTCCATCGTGCTAATCGTACTAATTAATTCAATATTGCTGTAATCGCTCAGCAGATCTCCCGTAAAATAAAATGCCAGCGGTGCAACACTATTTTGAGGCATGAAATAACGAACCTGTAATCCCATCTTTTTAAAATATTGATCTGTTAATGAAGCCCCATTTTGCTGATATTCAATCCCCAATATAGGATGTTGATTCCCAGTTCTATGGTAGATATCTTTATTTGAGACACTTAGACATATCACTGGCGCCTTACTAAAATGCGCTTTATATTCACTAGAATTTACAAAATATTTAAAGATATTCCCATGCAAGTCACCAAAGTTTTCTGGAATACTAAAGCTTGCTTGGTCCTTATTGTGGTCTAACAATAAAACACTAAAATCATAATCACGCACATAAGATGAAAAGTTATTTCCGACAATACCCTCAGTTCGTTCACCTGTTTTATGATCAATAATATTAGTTTTTAATATTTCAATCACAGGGAACCTATTACTATTTTCCTCAACACTCATCTCGACAGAAATAATTTCCAACTCGATTGAATAACGGTCGCTTTTAGGGTTATCCCAATAGGCTAATGTATTGAAACGGTTGTTCATCATGACAAGCGTGTTACGCAAATTTTCTTGGCGATTTTCCCCTCTGGCTAAATTAGCAAAGTTAGTTGTAATACGTGTATTTTCAGAAGGATTATAATTTTCATCAAAAAGACTACTTTTAATCGTAAATGTAAAATTTTTGTTCATTGTCTCGTCACACCCTAAATTCCAAGATGGAAACTCAATTGACTTCTTGATTTTTTAGAAGTTTTAGTTGCCCATTCATCAATCTTTATGTTGTAGATAAGTTAATTTTCCTCGTTAGCTAATTTATGCCAGAGCTGTTGATTGAGTGAAAGCGACTTAATTTCATTTCGAACATGAACGATTTTCATGATCATCTATTTCACTTATTTTAATTATGTGACGAAGAACTAAGAAATATTATTTTTCATTATAATTCATGATGTTAAGTGTATTATATGGACAATTTCCTAGAGGGGATGAATATTCGACTCGAAGACTTAAACATTGGTTAGTGAAATAAATTTATTTAGTGCATTTAGAAAACACTTAGGTCATACAGTCTAAGTTACTAACTAAAATTAACTACAATAATAAAAGGTGGCACAGTATTATGCACAAAAAAAAGGCACTCGCCCCGAGTGCCTTTTGACTACAACTCACTGAATATAAAGTAAATTACACCTATTCAGCGGTTCTGGTACTTGTGCGGATTAGGTAATCAAAGGCGCTAAGTGCGGCTTTTGCCCCTTCTCCAGCTGAAATAATAATTTGCTTATAAGGGACTGTAGTACAGTCACCGGCAGCAAAAATACCTTTAATACTGGTTTCGTTACGTGCATCGATCTCGATTTCGCCCATACGGTTTCTAGCAACTGTGTCGCCTAGCCAATTAGTATTAGGCAATAAACCTATTTGCACGAATGCTCCCGCCACTTCTAATAAATGTACGCTATCATCAGTACGGTCTTTATATTCGAGACCCGTCATTTTACTGCCATCACCTTTTACTTCTAAGGTTTGTGCATTGACGATAATATCGACATTTTTCAGGCTACGTGCTTTTTGCTGTAATACAGAATCTGCTTTCAGTTCCGGAGCAAACTCCAGTACGGTCACATGCTCAACGACACCGGCTAAGTCAATAGCCGCTTCAATACCTGAGTTACCGCCACCAATAACGGCAACACGTTTACCTTTAAATAACGGACCATCACAGTGTGGGCAGAATGTTACACCCTTAGTACGGTATTCTTGTTCCCCCGGAACACCCATATTTCTCCAGCGAGCACCTGTTGAAATAATAATACTGCGTGATTTTAAGATCCCACCCGATGCAGTTTCGATTTGGTGTAATCCACCTTCTTCTGCCGCTGGGATCAGTTTTGCAACTGATTGGCCATCAATGACATCAACATCATAGCTGTCCACGTGGTTCTTCAATGCGCCTGCAAAAATAGCCCCTTCCGTTTTGATAACTGAAATATAGTTTTCAATATCAACCGTATCCATAACTTGGCCACCAAAACGCTCGCCAATTACGCCAGTACGGATCCCTTTACGTGCGGTATAGATTGCCGCTGAAGCCCCTGCTGGGCCACTACCAATAACAAGAACTTCAAAAGGCTCACGCTCTGTGAGTGATTTCGCTGCACGCGCATCTGCGTTGGTATCAACTTTGCTAACAATTTCACTTAACGTCATACGCCCTTGGCCAAACTCTTTTCCATTCAGGAAAACCGCAGGAACGCCCATCACATTACGTTCATCAATCTCATTTTGGAAAAGTGCACCATCAATAGCCGTATGGCTAATATTTGGATTTAAAACTGCCATTAAGTTCAACGCCTGAACAACATCTGGGCAGTTATGGCAAGATAAAGAGTAATAAGTCTCAAAGTGGAATTCGCCTTCAAGGCCTTTAACCTGCTCTAATAACTCTTGCGCTTCTTTAGATGGATGACCACCGATTTGCAATAATGCCAGCACAAGAGAGGTAAATTCATGCCCCAAAGGTGAGCCTGCAAAACGCAAACCACTATCTGTACCTGGGTTAGTAATTAAAAAAGACGGTGTTCTTAGTGCGCTATTGCGCTCTTCACGTACAGTGACTTTATCTGACAGAGATGCAATTTGTTCTAACAGCTGCTTGATTTCATTTGATTTTTCGCTGTCATCTATATTAGCAACTAATTCAACGGGTTTAGTTAAACGTTCTAAGTAGGCTTTCAACTGTGCCTGTAAATTATTGTCGAGCATGTAATCCCCTTTAATTTTTATCATAAAATCGGGTACATATACCCGTCGTGATCCAAGTTGCAGGCCTAAACACCTGCAACCTGAATTATTCAGTATTAATCAATTGAGTTAGATTAATTAGATTTTGCCGACTAAGTCCAAAGATGGAGACAGTGTTGCATCACCTTCTTTCCATTTAGCTGGGCAAACTTCACCTGGGTGGCTTGCAACATATTGTGCTGCTTTAACTTTACGTAACAGGTCAGCTGCATCACGACCGATACCTTCAGCAGTAATTTCGATTGCCTGAATGATACCTTGTGGGTCAACAACGAAAGTGCCGCGGTCTGCTAAGCCTTCGTTTTCACGCATATTTTCAAAGTTACGTGTTAATGCGCCAGTTGGGTCACCGATCATGGCATATTTGATTTTACCGATAGTTTCTGAACTTGCATGCCATGCTTTATGGGTAAAATGTGTGTCAGTAGAAACAGAGAAAATTTCAACACCTAATTTTTGGAATTCTTCATAATGGTCAGCAATGTCACCCAGTTCAGTTGGGCAAACAAAGGTAAAGTCAGCTGGATAGAAGAAGAAAACGCTCCATTTACCTGCAACATCTTTTTCAGAAACTTCGATAAATTGGCCATCTTTAAATGCTTGGTTAGTAAATGGTTTGATTTGAGTATTAATTAATGACATATGATGTTCTCCTGTTTGGTTGCCTATTAAGTTACTGTTTTACAGCAGCTTAATCCAATCATTACCCACTATTGATTTGATAGGTACAACCTAATCATGCACCAATAATTAATAGGTGAAGCATTAGAACGCTTACTGAAAAATTCAGCAAGCGTTTTATGCATTAATGGATATTTTATGTACAGTAGGTTATGCCATGGTGGCAATCGTTTTGCGAAAACGAATGAGTGCGAGAGAAAAGAATACAGCACCAATAACAACAAGAACCGCAAATTGAGGCCAAACAATTTGGAAGCCAGCTCCGCGATATAAAATCGCTTGAGCAAGGCTAACAAAGTGCGTTGTCGGCATGGTTAACATAATGTCTTGAACAAGCTGAGGCATACTTTCTCGTGCTGTCATTCCGCCAGAAAGCATATTTAATGGCAATAACACTAAGATCATCAACAAACCAAACTGAGGCATGGAGCGTGCAATCGTCCCCATAAAAATACCAATCGACGTTGTCGCAAATAAACTCAAAGCCACCCCACACATAAACAATAAGATAGAGCCTTCGATTGGTACTTGTAGCAATGTTTTTACGACCAAAATTAAGGAAACACCAGATGCAATCAATACCACCAGCCCCATTGACCATATTTTCGACATCATAATTTCAAATGGCGTTAGTGGCATGACCATCAAATGTTCGACTGTACCGTGTTCCCGTTCGCGGATTAGTGCAGCGCCCGTTAAAACAATCGATAACATCGTAATATTATTAATGATTGCCATAACAGAACCAAACCATGACTGTGTCAAGTTAGGGTTAAAGCGCATCCTCACTTCCAAATCAACAGGTAAACTTGCATTACTACGGTATTTTGCTAAAAATTCATTCACTTCCCCTAAGGTAATATTTTGAATATAACTATTTCCTAAGAAGGCTTGGCTCATCCTTGTTGCATCAATATTTACCTGAATTTCAGGATGCCGTCCTGCAAGCACATCACGTTGAAAATTAGGCGGAATATCTAGCGCAAAAGTATATGAACCACGATTTAACAAACCATCAATTTGATCTGGCGTGATATCCGCGGGTGGTAAGAAATAAGGCGCATAAAAGCTATTGATTATCCGATTTGATAACTGTGACTTATCTTGGTCAGCAATCGCAATGGGCGCATTATGTAAAGAGCCAGGAGTTACCGTTGCGGACGAATAGATCGATACCGTAAAAGCAAAGACAATCAACGCTAGCATTGCTTTATCGCGGCCTAAACTGCGTAACTCTTTGACTCCTAGGTTAAAAATATTCTGAATTTTACGTATCATCGCTATGCCTCCTGCTTTTTCAGGAATAAAACACTGAGCCCAATAACCAATGGAACAGTGATCAGTAATGGGATAAACGATGACTGTAAATCGAATAAATTTAGTCCCTTAGAGAAGGTTCCTCGCGTGATAGTTAAAAAGTGTGATGTTGGATAAACCATCCCAACCCAGCGGCCAATACCTTCCAATGATGAAACTGGGTCAATCATTCCTGAAAATTGTGTTGCTGGTATCAGAGTGATGATAGAAGTACCAAAAATTGCTGCAATTTGGCTTTTCATAAAGCATGAAATTAATAACCCCATTCCTGTTGCAATACTGATATACAAAAATGCGGCCAAGGTTAACGTCAGAAAACTACCTTTAAATTCAACACCAAATATATAGACGGACAGTATGCAAAGTAATACAAAGTTAAACATGCCTAATAAAATATAAGGGAGCTGCTTTCCAAGTAAAAACTCTAATTTGGTGATCGGGGTGACATAAAGATTGATAATCGAACCAAGCTCTTTTTCCCGAACAACACTCAACGCGCTAAGCATTGCGGGGATCATCATTAATAATAATGGAATAACTGCGGGAACAATCGCCGGTAAACTACGAACATCTGGGTTATAACGATATCGGGTTTCAATGTCGATAGCTGGCATACCAGCAACGCCAACGGGTTGGCGAGCAGCCATCGTACTTAGCCATGCTAAGTGCATCGCTTGCACATAACCACGCACAGTTTCAGCGCGGTTTGGCATCGCACCATCAATCCACACGCCAATTTTAACGTTATTGCCGCGTGCAACGTCCCTTGCGAAGTTAGGCGGAATTTCAATCGCAACGGTAATCTTACCGCTACGCATACCAGCCTCTAAATCATCATAATCCTTGATTGGTGGTTGTTCGATAAAGTAACGTGAACCTGCTAAGTTCAGTGTATATCCCTGACTTAACCCTGTTTGGTCGCGATCTAGTACGGAAAAACGTAAATTTTCGACATCCATACTAATACCGTAACCCATAATAAACATAAGAATTACAGTCCCTAATAACGCGAGTGTTGAACGCACTGGGTCACGACGTAATTCCATCCCTTCTCGAATGGAATAACTGAATAACCGGCGTAAACTAAAACGTTTTTTTAACGCTTCGGTCGCTTGTTCTTTCAGTTCAGGGTCAACATGGAACTCAGGGGCAGTTTCTTGCCCTTGTCCTGCATCCCCCACAGCATCCTGTAAATAAGCAATAAAGGTTTCTTCAAGCGTGCCAAGGCCTCTTTTTTTGGTCAGGTTAGCAGGGGTATCACAATCTAAGACTTTACCTGCATGCATGAGTGAAATACGGTCACAGCGCTCTGCTTCATTCATAAAGTGCGTAGAAATAAAAATTGTGACACCGTCACGTCTTGATAGATCGACCATCAAATTCCAGAACATATCTCTGGCAACGGGGTCTACTCCCGAAGTTGGCTCATCGAGGATTAACATTTCAGGTTCATGAATAACTGCGACAGCTAAAGATAACCTTTGCCGGATCCCCAAAGGTAAATCGTCAGGCATTACGTCTCGCACATCATCAAGTTCAAAACGCTGGCACATTTCGTCCACTCGCTGGGGAATTTTGTCCTCAGCTATATGAAAAAGCTTGGCGTGAAGTACGAGATTTTGCTCAACACTCAATTCACTATATAGTGAAAATGCTTGCGACATGTAGCCGACACGCTTGCGTGTTTCGATATCTTTCGGATCTATTTCTTGACCAAATAGCCATGCTTGCCCTTCACTGGCTTGTAATAAGCCCGTCAACATTTTCATAGTGGTTGATTTACCACAGCCATTAGACCCTAAGAAACCAAAAATCTCCCCTTTTGGGATCTTAAAATTCACATGGTCAACAGCGACGAAGTTACCAAAACGCATAGTTAGGTCTTGGGCTTCAATAGCAATAATATTGTCTTCTGTGGTATCACGTGGAGGGATCACGACTTTTTTGTGGCCACTGCGTTTTTCTTCAGGTAGTAATTCAATAAACGCAGCTTCAAGATCATCACATTGAGTTTGGGCTTTTAATTCAGATGCATGACCTGTAGCGAGCACCTTGCCATCATCCATTGCCACTAACCAATCAAAGCGTTCGGCCTCTTCCATATAAGCCGTTGCGACCAAAACGCTCATATTGGTTTGTCGCAAACGAATGCGGTCAATTAAATCCCAAAATTGCGCACGAGATAACGGGTCAACCCCTGTAGTAGGTTCATCCAAAATTAATAAATCGGGATCATGAATTAGCGCACAGCATAACCCAAGCTTTTGTTTCATCCCTCCTGATAACTTGCCTGCTGGACGGTCTTTAAATGGCGCAAGCCCTGTACTTTCAAGCAAATCCTGAATCCGATATTCACGCTCAGCTTTTGATTGGCCAAATAAGCGGCCAAAAAAGTCGACGTTTTCATAAACAGATAACGTATGGTAGAGGTTCTTCCCTAAACCTTGCGGCATGTAGGCGATGCGAGGGCAAACAGCTCTACGATGCTCAATATCACTCATATCACCGTCAAGTACCGTTATTTGGCCTTGTTGAATCACTCTTGCCCCTGCAATCAGGGAGATCAGGCTTGATTTTCCTACACCATCAGGGCCAATCAACCCAACCATTTTTCTTGCTGGGATGGAAAGTACTATGTCATCCAACGCACAATTGTCACCATAATGTTGGCTGACATGTTGTATATCGATAATCACATCATCCATCAGTTTATTGGTCATTGTGGTAATCTCACCTCTAATTCAGCAGGCCAAGATTCATTAGGGTCTAAACGCACATAAGCTTTTCCGGGCAGCCCTGTTTTCACATATTCTAGATGTTGCTCTAATAATTCAGGCGAAATTCGTGCACGCACTCTGAACATTAATTTTAGGCGTTCATTTTGTGTTTCTACGGTTTTCGGTGTGAATTGAGCAACACTCGCCACGAAAGTGGTTTTGGCTGGGATCACGATATTTGGTGCAGCGTCAAGTATGATGTGAACATCACTGCCTAAGGCAACTTTTCCTGCATCTTCAGTCGGTAAGAAAAATGTCATATACACATCACTTAAATCGACCATGTTCAAGACTCGTCCGCCAGCGCCAAGTACCTCTCCAGGCTCAGCGACACGATATTGAATACGCCCGTTTCTTGGCGCTTTTAGAATACTGTCATCTAAGTCCGCAATAATACGGCGTTCCGTTGCTGTCGCTGCATCAACACGGTTTTTCGCTTGGACTATACCAGCGCTTGCAGAATCAATGGCTGATGTCGCGGCGGCAACTTGAGCTTTTGACGCTTCCAGTGCTGCACGAGAGCCTTGCATCTGTGCTGTATCATCATCGACTTGTTGCTGAGATACGGCGTTGGTTCTCACCAAAGCTCTAGAACGATTTAACCGTTTTTGCGCTGCGTCTAACTCCGCTTCACGTTGACGAACAACAGCCTGGGCTGCAACTTTTTCGCTTTTACGTTGCGCTAAAGCAGACTCGGCAGTGGTCACTGCACTGATGGCTTGGCGTAATTGTGCCTGTACTTCATGGAGTTGCTCTTGGAGTGCTCGCGTATCCATGCGAGCAAGTTCTTGCCCTTCTTTAACAAAATCCCCTTCTTTTACATTAATCGTTTCAATACGTCCTGCCGTCTTAGTGGCAATATCAATTTCTGTTGCTTCTATACGGCCGTTACTTTGAGCGAATCCAGCGGGTAGACCACCTGAATTAACATTCCAGTAATAGAAACCACCCGCAACAATAATTAATATTAAAATGATGTAAAAAGATACTTTTTGTTTATTTATTTTCATACCATCCCTTTCCATTAAATGAGAAAACAAGGAACAACAATTATTTTGATTATTAACCTGGTGATTATTAATAAAATGACATAACTGTCTCTATACGAAATAAATACCCTTAAAACTAAAAATATTATTTTTATTTAAAACTTGGCCAAGTAAGTGTTAGCACTACCATTAAATTGGCTATCTATTTAATTTAATGGCATTTTATCAACATTTGGTTTAAGTTTAGTTGCCTTATGTCACAAAAAAACAGAATAAACTCACAAAAATCAGGATAAGGCATTAATTGTACATATTTAATTCAAAATAAAAAAATAAAGCCAGTAACTTAATTTACTGGCTTTATTCAACGATGTTTGAATATGAATAAATATTAGCTTGCGAATGCAGCAATCACTTTTTCATCCATTCGGTAACGAACCCATTCATCTTGCGGTTCTGCGCCAATACTTTTATAAAAATCAATTGCTGGCTGGTTCCAATCTAAAACACTCCATTCCAGCCGTTGGCACTTTCGTTCTACGGCTAACACTGCAATATGCTTGAGTAACTTCTTTCCTGCACCCGCGCCACGAAAATCTGGGGAGACATACAAATCTTCTAAATAAATACCATTATTCCCTAACCATGTTGAATAACTCGTAAAAAATACGGCATACCCTGCTGGCTGGCCATCCACATAACAGATTAAGGCTTCTGTGCTTGAATTCGCTCCAAATAAGGAATTTTCAATATCAGCTACCGTGGCTTTAACTTCGTGACGTGCTTTTTCATAATCTGCCAATTCAATGATCATATCTAATATCAAAGCAGCGTCATCACATGTTGCGGGTTTTATTTCTACGTTCATTTGGGGCTCTCTTGTTTTTTGAATCATGATTTTAAACGCTACATAGCAAGAACCCAATTCACAGCAATATTATTCATTTCTTCGCGCATGATATAAGTAACATTTATACCTGTATATGCTTTTTCCCATAATAATCAGAGAGCGCATTTTCGGACCTTGTTGGTTAAATAACATATTAGCTATAATTCTCTCATCAATTAACTAAATGAATATTAAGGAGGCTAATTTATGTTGTTGTGTGATCTTATTGAATATTCACACTTCTTTGGTAATCGCCAGAGCTCAGGCTTTCACAGTTTTATACTGCGATAACCCTGCCTGAGCGAAGCCACTAAAGAAAATCTTCCCTCAGCTTACTGGGTTGTCGTTGCGACTATACCCTGGCGTTTTTTCGCCTAAAATTTGAGTAAGCTATGAGCACTTTATTAACTGTAAAATCATTAAATTACGATACTTCAACCTCTACCTTATTAAGCGATATTTCTTTTACCATCCAACAAGGTGACCGCATTGGTTTAATTGGCCATAACGGGAGTGGAAAAAGTACATTATTGAAGCTAATAACCCAACAACTGTTTCCTAATAGTGGCAGTATTACCTATGCAAATCATTGTGTTACTGCTTATATTGAACAACATTTACCCGATGAAATCGCTTGTTTGACTCTGATTGATGCACTTGTTCAAAAACTCCCTGAACAAGATAAAGTCACTGAGCGCTGGCGGGCTGAAGTTTTATTATCAGAATTAGGTTTTACACCTGAACAATGGGAACAAAAAGCGAATGCCATCAGTGGAGGACAACATACACGTTTGCTGCTGGGGCGTGCTTTAATTGAACAACCCGATTTACTGTTACTCGATGAACCTAGTAATCATTTAGATTTGCCCACACTTATTTGGTTAGGTAATTTCTTACAGTCATGGAAAGGGAGTTTTGTGCTAGTTTCCCATGACCAATCGTTATTAGATAAAGTCAGTAACTGTACTTGGATTTTACGAGATAAATCATTACATTTTTATCGGTTACCTTGCAGTGCAGCACGGCAAGCATTAAGTGAAAAAGACATCACTGACGCACGCCGTAATCAAGCAGAGCAAAAAGAAATTGACCGTATTGCATCAAGTGCCAAGCGCTTAGCTATTTGGGGGCATGTGTATGACAATGAAGCCTTATCACGCAAAGCTAAACAGATGGAAAAACATATTGACCGTCTTAAAGATGCCCAAACTGAGCTAACTGAAGGCTATCAATGGAAGCTTGCTTTAAATGGCAAAGCTATTCCTGCAGATAGAGTTTTAGAGTTGGAAAACACCGTTGTTTCAACACCGAATGGAAATCAGTTATTTAAAACGGCATTTCATCAAGTGAAAAGTGGTGATCGTATCGCTATCATGGGAGCCAATGGCTGTGGTAAATCAACACTATTACGTCTACTTTGGCAACATCATCAACAAAATTTACGCTATAGCTCACAATTGAAGTTTCATCCAGCAATTCGTGCTGGTTATTATGACCAACAATTAGAGCAGTTAAATGATAATGATAGCCTATTAGATGCACTACGTCATTTTTCACCTTTAACCGATGAACAACGAAAAATGGCATTGATTGGAGCGGGGTTTGCCTATAATCGTCACCAACAGAAAGTGGCAACACTGAGCGGTGGTGAACGCGCTAGATTATTGTTTATTGGTTTAAGTTTAGCTCAGTATGAGTTGATTTTGTTAGACGAACCTACCAATCACCTTGATCTAGAAGGCAAGGAAGCGCTTTGTGAGCAAATTAGCTTATTTTCTGGGGCATTATTGGTTGTAAGCCATGATAAATGGCTCATTGAAAATAGCTGCCAACGCTTCTGGTTTATCGATGATAATCGGCTAGAGGAATACCTTAATGCTGATGATATTTATCATAAAATCGAGCAGCAATCCCAGCAAGTGTTAACGTCTACGCTTGGGGAAAATGGCCCTTCTAAATCAACGATTGAAATTCTCAGTAAGGAAACTACTCATGAAGATGAGTTGTTAGAAACATTGCTGATATTGGAGCAAAAGCTACTTGCGGATCAAAAACGCAAATTAAGCCACCAAAAACCGCAATTACAGCAGCAGTGGATCAACGAAATAGCCCAAATACGCGCTAAATTGGGCTTGTAACCGATACCCCTGGTTACGTTAAGTGATCAGGGGATTTTTTATGAAGTTATATATTGATATAGGTTCATAGCTAAAGTTTACAAAATAATTATATGCACCCTAAAATTTACCTTATTGATGGAATAATAGAAGACTGAGTCGCGTTATTCATCAATAAGAAAATAAATAAGGTTTATTCTTTATGTCTTTTAAGTGAATAAAAATTTTGTAAACTATCTAATTGGTTATTTTATTTTTTGTTTCTTTGCTCGCTTAAAATATGAAGTTGGCACATTAGGGCATACAACCTCTTTAAATTTAACGTCTTTATTCGCCTTCACAGACGGTTCATTTTCAGATGAAACCGGGGCGTTGCTCTGTGGTATTTTGCTTGTCTCTTTCATATATAAACGCTCTTTTGCTTGTATAATATCATTCGTTTTAGCCATTTGATTTTCCCTCTGCCACTAACACTGCATTGACTTGCTCAATACGTTCCACTGCTCGGTTAATGATCTCAACGACTCTTGTTGTCTCTTCTTTCGTCAACTGTTGTATCACGATTTGGTGTCTCAACAATGACTTAAATTTATCTACAGCGCATTCAATTTCATTAGCGAATTGATTACCTGCTTTTAATTCCTGAGCATATTTTAATTTTAGTTGAACTTCTGCCAATATTTCAGCTTTGAGTAATAAAAAACAGCGACCTTCTGGCGTTATGACATAACACTTACGCCCTTTTCCATTATCTTTACCCGCCGAAATAAACCCTAACTCCTCTAATAACGTCAAAGTTGGATATATCACACCTGGGCTTGGGCAATAAAAACCTGCCGTTTCTTCTGCAATTTTTTTTATTAACTCATAACCGTAATTAATTCCCCCTGTCAGTAAATGTAGGATATAAATCCTTAACTGTTTAGGGTTAAACATACGACTGACACTTTTACCGTTGCACAAACACGGCTCGAGTTGTTGTTCATTTGCCATTAAAATTCTCAGTGGTTATTTATATAAAAACCGATATATCTAATATGATAGTTACTTTTACAGAAAATGCCAGCTTTAGATATATCTATTTTTGTGCATAACGTGCTAATGATAATCATTCTTATATGGATTATACCGACTAAATGTCGACACAACAGTAAAAAATGTGCGGTAAATTGTCTAACTGAGTAAAGTTGGCAATAGATATGAAATTAACCTATTTTTGAAGTGATAAAGCCAGCCGTCGGTATGTTGGCTGGCTATAGAAGCGAAGTGCAATTACCCAATATTAGGTAATATGTTGAAAACAATCCCTAACTGAACACCAATGACTATAATTCCACAAATAAATACTAATGAAAGACCTAATCCACCGCCTAACACTTGATATTTCCGTTGGTTTAATGTTCTTGATTTAAATGCCATAGCACTAGGTAATAATAAAGCCAGTATTGAAAGTGCGATTGCGGCATACCCTAACGCCATCACAAACCCTTTAGGATAAAATAAAGCAAAAACTAGTGGTGGTCCAAAGGTGAGCAAACCTGTTTGTAGACGCCCTGACGCATTATCTTGACGTTTAAATAAATCCGCTAGAAAGTCAAATAACCCCAAAGCAACACCAAGGAAAGATGTCGCAAGCGCCAAACTCATAAACATTTGTGCAATTAACTCTGTTTTTCCTGATTGAGCCACATCTTTAATTGCATCTAATAATCCATTAAGCCCTGCGTTTTCCGCCAAAATACCAACAAATGTGGTTGTACCAATACTCCCTAATGTTGCGATTTGCCATAAAATATAAGCAATCAACGGGATAGCACTTCCGATAATAAAAATAACCCGCAATTTTTTGACATCTCCCCCCATGTATTTAACGATACTGGGGACGCTACCATGAAAACCAAAGGAGGTAAAAAACACCGGTATAGCAGATAAAATAAGTACTTTTTCAGTTGGGGCAGCTAATAAATTTTGTTGCTCAACATGCGGCATCATTAATGCCAATATAATGACTAAGAAAACAATTTTTGCAGCAAATAAAATACGGTTGATAAAATCTACGGATGAAGTCCCGAAACATACAACTCCCCCACCAATGACGGTAAATACAACAATTCCCATCCAATCTGCCATTTCAATAGCAAAACTACTTTTCAAATTTGATGTAATGATTTCCCCTGCTCCACTGACATAAGCTGCTGTCAATGCATACATCAGGAACATCATACTAAAACCCGTAATAAATTTGCCACTAGAGCCTAAATACCGTTGTGCAACACTACCAATCCCAGTTTCGTGAGATTCATGTTGATAAACTTCGACCAAAAGTAACGCCGTGTAGCACATCAATGCCCACAACACTAATAACATAGCGAGGCTCACTAAGAAACCATTACCCGCGGCAGCGATAGGCATGGCTAACATACCTGCGCCAATCGTAGTACCTGCAACAATAAATACACTACCAAGTGTGCGATTTTTCATATTGAGATCCTAACAATCAATTAAATATTAATTTTATAATTAGAGTGATTTAACTTATTTTCTTCATTAATGAGTTGCTGTAATTTGTCTTCAAAAATATTTTTTAACTCTGCCCAATAGGTTTCAAAATGTGCCCTATCACGCAGGCAATGTGTCATGACTGCCGCCCGTAGCACATAAATCGACCGTACTTTATGCCATTCACTATCAGAGAATTGTGCATCTCGACATAGATTCAATGGGTTATCGCCATATTCTTCATAAGTTAGCGAGGTTGATGAGGTGAGAAAATCATTAGAATAACTCCGGCCTGCCGCATAAGAGCATAATTCATATAACCGTTTATTTAATTGATTTTGTTTTTCTAAAGAGGTGTTTCCAATTTCACGAAACATAAAGTTAATCATGTGAAAATCAGGCGTTGGCATCGCTATAATTGAAAATTGACGTTCCTCAATAATAAAAGGCTCACATTGATTAATTTTATCAATCATCCAATTGGCAGTGATGACCCCAGCCGCAATCACTTTTCCATACCCTAAAACATTTAACGGAACTAAGCGATGTGCCGCCCATACCGCTGCTGCGGTTGCGCCCGCTTTTGACCCTTCCATAATAGATGAGCCCAATAATACATTTTGTGTTTTTTCTGTTTTACGCTGCTTTTCTTGAACTTCTTCAAATACATAAGCGGCATGGTAAGAAACTAAATCCACAATCCGCTTATCTTTCATACAAATTGCACCTGCCGCATAAGGAATAAACCCCACCTTATGAGGGTCAACGGTAATCGAGTCCGCTTGGCTTAATGCTTTAAAGCTTTCATAAACATCACGTTTTGGCCACACCATATTTTCAGGGAAAATCCCTTCACTATGATAGCGTTGGAGTAAATTCTCATACTCCATAAATTGGTTTTCTTCATCGCGAAACATCGCACAAGCGTATCCCGCGTAAGCAGCATCGATATGCACATAAAAAGAAACCCCAAAACGTTGCTCGCATTCACGTCGTAGCTCAATAACTTCTCTGACATTGTCTATTGCGCCAGTTTCTGTGGTGCCAACAACGGCAACTACCGCTAAAATTGGCTCCCCTTGCTCAATTAATGCAAATATCGTTTCACGCATTTTACGCACATCTGTTCGATAACTTGCATCAACGGGTAATTGCACAATATTCTGTTGGCCTAAACCAAGAATATCCATCGCTTTCATCCATGAATAGTGTTTAGACTGCGGTACCAATAACTTACCGAGTTTTCCTTGTTCTATTCCAACACCACGGCAGGTTAAATCACGAATTTCCTCAAAAATTTGTTGTTTCTTTAACTCGTCAATTAAATCTAGAACCGCGGAAACTGAGAGATTGAGTAACTCTTTTTCAGTTTTATCCTTTAGCAAGTATTGGGATTTTGGATGCTGCATAATCGCTAACGGCAACGTTTTAATATTTCTAGCTACCCATAAACCTTCGTAGTTAGCAACCGTTCCACCAGATGTAATATGTCCCCAAGCATGTTGTACGTCATAACCAAACATGGCACATAAATCTAACCCGGCTTCTATTTCTAAAACTGTTGTCGTTGGTGAAGATTCTTGTGCACAATTATTGGGGTTGTACATCATCGCCATGACATAAGCCAAATTAGAAATCATCAGTGTATCTGCATTCATATGCCCCATATAACGGGGGGAGAACCATGGAACCGATGTTGTTTTTAATTTTGAAGAGAGTTGATTAAGAATGCCTTCAGTACGATAAAGCGTATCTCGGTACTCGGGAGCATAACGGTCAACAGTAGAGATAAGATCAGGGTCTTCAGGATGATAGCTGGAACGCCAATGCATATGTTCACTAACTGAATACTCCATCATTTCTTTGAAAAAGACAGCATTTTCAGATTTAGGACCTAAAAATAATGCATCTACATTTATTTTTGAATTTTTAAAATTATTTATCATTACTACACCTTCAAACTACAATTAACGGGTGCTAATTGCACTTAAGTTACTTAACTTAATATCATTGGAAAGTGCATAACGGGCTGTGTTTATATAAAAGATATCAATATATTAATGATATACATTTAAAAATATCATTTAAGCATTAATTATTGATAAACAAACCGTTAATGGCCAACTTATTTATAGATATAATCTATTTCTATTAAATTATTAATAAACTAATGGGAATTTCATTCTGATTTGTGGACAAGCACAAAAAAACAAAATTTATTCAACTGTAAAGAGATTTTTACGCTGAAAAAGCTTGAATATGTAAAAAATTTGTTATAGATGGTGCGATTTTCACTGCTCTTAAAGAACTAAAGTTAAATAGTGAAAACCGCAGAAAGTAAATCCAATTAACTGTTTAGCAAAACAATTTTCCCAACAAGATCACCTGATTCCATATATTCATGGGCACTCCGCACCTGAGACAAGTGATATGTTTTGTTAATAATAGGTTTTATTTCACCATTTTGTAACAACCCCCAGACTTGTTTCTTTAGTTCTTGGGCAATCACTGCTTTTTCCTCAATAGTTCGAGAACGCATTGTTGATCCCGTATGAGTTAATCTTTTTACCATTAAAGGCATCATATTTAACTCTTTAGGGTTACCTTTCATCATACCAATTTGAATTATTCGTCCAAATTTAGCTGCAACTTGATAATTTTTCGCAACATAATCACCACCGATAATATCTACGACCATATCAACACCTCGAGAAGAGGTATAATTGAGTGTTGCTTCAACAAAATCATCGTTTCTGTAGTTAATAACACAATTTGCGCCTAACGATTTTGCAACTTGAACTTTGTCTTCTGAACCAACAGTAGTAATCACTGTTGCGCCAAAGGCTTTTGCTAACATAATCGCCACACTACCAATTCCCGATGTTCCACCGTGAATAAGTACCGTTTCGTCTTTTTTAAGTTTGCCTATTTGAAAAACATTTGCCCAAACAGTGAAAAAGTTTTCAGGTATCGCTGCACCCTCGATAAAAGATAAATTCCCTAACGGTAAGGCTATGTTTTTATGCACTAAACAATATTCTGCATAACCTCCCCCGGCAACCAGTCCACAAACTTTGTCTCCGAGCTGCCATTCCTCTACATCATCCGCCTTGGCAACTATAGTTCCTGCAATTTCAAGCCCCATAATCGGAGAAGCATCTGCCGGTGGAGGATAAGACCCCTTACGCTGAAAAATATCAGGGCGATTAACCCCCGCAGCTTCCACCTTAACGAGCAAATACCCTGCAGAAATTCTAGGTAACGGTATATCAATTAATCGCAGCTTTTCTGGTCCACCAGGTTCTATAATGTCTACAACTGTCATCGAGGTGGGTAAAGACTGTTGGATAAGTGCCATTATATTCTCCTTTTTGAGGTTAATTTGAAAAATTGATATTCCTAAATTTATTTTTGTGTTAAATTAATGCTAATTAGTTTAATATTTCGTGCTTAATTACGACAGTTTAGAGTAGTAACTACTATGATGATGTAAGTCATCTTTTTATCGTTTAGAGGCTAAAATTTAATCTATATCAAATTATATACTTAGTAATCTTCTTTAATTTAGCATGAATATCTAAATTCACTAATTTCTCACATGCCTTCTGATTGGCTTTTTTGTTTATTAAGTCGATTCTGTCATACATTACTACTTACTAGTTGCATTATCTTATGTTAAAATTGACTCATATCAATAATTTTAACTTGATTGAGCCTTAAATATGATCCCAGAAAAAAGAGTTGTTCGTCGCATCCAGTCTGGTGGTTGTGCTATTCATTGTCAGGATTGCAGTATTAGCCAACTTTGCATTCCTTTTACGCTGAATGAACATGAACTGGATCAACTTGATAATATCATCGAACGCAAAAAACCAATTCAAAAAGGCCAAGCTTTATTTAAAGCAGGCGATGAATTGCGTTCATTATATGCCATCCGCTCAGGTACAATAAAAAGCTATACAATAACCGAAGAAGGCGATGAGCAAATTACTGGTTTTCACTTAGCAGGAGACCTTGTTGGCTTTGATGCTATCATTCATACACAGCACCCAAGTTTTGCACAAGCACTTGAAACCTCAATGGTTTGTGAAATACCTTTTGAAACCTTAGACGACTTATCAGGCAAGATGCCTAATTTACGTCAGCAAATTATGCGTTTAATGAGCGGTGAAATTAAAGGTGATCAAGAAATGATCCTTTTATTATCTAAGAAAAATGCGGAAGAGCGTTTAGCTGCATTTATTCTTAACCTCTCTCACCGCTTTGCGGAACGTGGTTTTTCACCAAGAGAATTTAGATTAACCATGACTCGTGGAGATATCGGTAATTATCTTGGCTTAACAGTTGAAACCATTAGTCGCCTTTTAGGACGTTTCCAAAAAAGTGGCATGCTAAGTGTTAAAGGTAAGTACATCACTATCGAGGATATGGCTAAACTGACTGATATCGCTGGTAAAGTTTCAGCAATTACATGCTAATATCCCTAAACGGATCACGTTATCAGTGATCCGTTTTCATTTTTTTCTCCAGATTTCTTGCCTATTTAATCTCAATATCATAGTTTATCTATATGGAAATATCCGTGTATCGAGAGGATTTCAATATGGCAAACTATAAAAACCTGCTAGTTGCAATTGACCCAAATCAGGATGATCAACCTGCATTAAGACGTGCTGTCTACATCGTGCAGCGTAATGGTGGACGGATAAAAGCGTTTTTGCCTATCTACGACCTTTCCTATGACATGACAACCTTACTTTCTCCTGAAGAACGTAATGCCATGCGCAAAGGTGTAATAAGCCAAAAAGCAGCGTGGATCAAACAACAAGCTCATTTCTATCTTGAAGCGGGCATTGATATTGAAATTAAAGTTATTTGGCATAACAAGCCATATGAGGCCATTATTCAGGAAGTAATAAATGGTGAACATGACCTGTTACTGAAAATGGCGCATCAAACCGATAATTTTGAGTCGATTATTTTTACCCCACTAGACTGGCATTTACTCCGAAAATGCCCTGCTCCCGTTTGGATGGTAAAAGACAAAGTATGGCCTGATCACGGTTCAGTGGTTGTCGCCGTTAACTTATCAAATGAGGAATCTTATCACGATGACCTCAATATCAAATTGGTCGAAAAAACAAAAGATTTAGCAACTCGCATTATTAAGGAACAGGAAATCCATTTAGTGAGTGCATATCCTGTTGCTCCTATGAATATTGCCATAGAGTTACCTGATTTCGACCCGAGCCTATATAACAACGCACTACGCGGCCAACATTTAATTGCGATGAAAGAGTTGCGGCAAAAATTTGGGATTGATGAAAAATATACCCATGTCCGTGAAGGCTTACCTGAAAAAATTATTCCAGATATGTGTGAAGAATTGCACGCTGGGGTTGTGGTACTGGGTATTTTAGGCCGCACAGGCATTTCAGCGGCTTTTTTGGGGAATACCGCGGAGCATGTCATCGATAAGCTAAAATGTGATTTATTAGCGATTAAACCTGACGGTTTTGTTTGTCCTATCAACCCTGCTGATGATGATTAGCTAATCATCTAAAACTTATTAAGCCCCAATAATATTTATGTTATTGGGGCTTAATTTAATCATGGCTAAGTTATTGCTGAACTGAACTTTGACTAAGTATCGGCCAAGCTTGCATAGCATTAAAAATGACTTGATTAAGTCTTTCAAGATCAATTCCATCACAAGCTTGTATGGTAAAACCATCAATTACCGTTATATAAAAATCAACGATAGCTTCAATCGGCGCATCTGGAGCAACATCACCATCATCAATGCCTTTACGCATACGCGCCAGTAGAATTTCCTGATAACTTTTCCGTTTTTCTTGGACGTTTAATTGCACATCTTCGATTTGCTTTGACCCATTCATTGTCGCTGTAATCAGCATACAACCTGCAGGCTTATTTGGCTGAATTAGCCTTTTAGCGCTTTCATACATCAGCAATTCAATTGCAATTTTCGCTGTTTTGGCTTGCTTTACAATAGACAAAATAGGACAAGCTTCATTCATCAAATAATAATCAATACATTGATTAAACAACGATGCTTTATCACCAAAAGCACAGTAAAGGCTAGGCGCTGTGATACCTAGCTCTTGAGTTAAATCGCTAATTGAGGTTGCAACATAGCCATTTCGCCAAAACAATAGCATGGCTTTAGCTAGTGCATCTTGTTGGTCAAAGCCTTTAGGCCGCCCGCGTTTTATTTGATTCATATTCTCACTTTACTCGCAGTCAATTCACTATACCACAACTATTTTATAGTGATCATTATAAAAATAATTGACAACGTCTAAATTCACATAAACAATAGCGCCATGATTTTATAGCGGTCACTATAAAATTATTCTTTTTTGTAAACTACTTAACTTTCATGGAAAGCGCATGACAACAACTCATATTTCTTCGCATAATGGTAACTGGCTTTCACTATTATCTGCAACTTTTGCTTGCTTCATTATTGTTACTGGTGAGTTTTTAGCCATTAGCGTGCTAAATAACATCGCTTATGATTTTCAAATATCAACAGGTACCGCAGGGCTTACAGTCACTGTCACATCTATCGCAGGTATGGCATCCTCCCTATTTGTCCCCATTTATGCAAAAAATATCGATAGACGCCAAGTTTTACTTTTCTTAGTTGCTCTCATGATATTAGCTAATGCAATTACGGCTTTCGCGTCTAATTTTAGTTTAGTTTTATTAGGTCGATTCGCATTAGGAATTGCACTAGGGGGTTTTTGGGGAGTTGCAGCAGGCTTAGTGATACGTCTAGCACCTAAAAATATGTCAATAACCACATCCGTAACAATATTCTTTTCAGCCGTCACATTAGTCACCGTGCTCGGAGTACCTCTAGGCGCTTGGTTATCTGATAATTATGGTTGGAGAATGCCTTATATTGCGCTGGTTATTGCAGGTGCTGTCGCGTTTTTAATGCAGTATTTCTCTTTACCATCATTAAAACCTTCTTCGTCTATGCAATGGAAGGAATTGTTATTGATGCCTTCGCACCCTATTGCGCGTAAAGGGTTAATTATATTCACACTGATTTTTTTAGCACATTTCTCTGCGTATAATTATTTTACGGTGTTCTTTAAACAAACCGCAGGTTTTATCGAAGGACAAATTTCAGCATTATTGCTCTTTTTTGGAGTGGCTAGCGTCGTTGGCAATATACTGGCAGGTTATGTCGGAAAACATAATGTTCGTTATAATTTTGCGATTAGTGCACTTTTATTGGCCTTAGCTTTTCTCGCATTATCTGTTTTAGATTTTAATTGGGCAACCAGTATCATATTTGTTTTTTCATGGGGAGTTGCTGCGGGTATGGTTCCTGCAACAATCAACATGTGGATGCACGTTCATGTTCCAGAATTAACCGAAAAAGGTTCAGCTTTGATTACCTTTATGTTTTTAATTTTAATTACTATTGGTAGCTTAGTGGGAGGATATGTCATGGATAATTTCAATGGCGGAGTTCTCATGATGAGCATGCTCATAATATCAACACTAGCGTTTTTATTAGTGTTTACCTTTGCTCGAGGGCTAACCAATTGCGCTCGATTTTGCCTCAAATGATGCGTTTATAAGACTGCATCACATAAACTGATTTAACTCTCAAATATCAAGAAGGGGTGACTGGAATTAACCAATCACCCCTTCTTATTTACTTTGCTAATTTTTTTGAAATGAATTAGTAACTCATTAAATTACAATGCACGTAAGATTGCATCAACGCTATCTTTCGCATCACCAAACAACATCTGCGTATTTTCTTTGAAAAATAATGGGTTTTGCACCCCAGCATAGCCAGTATTCATTGAACGTTTAAATACAATGACATTGCTTGCTTTCCAAACTTCAAGAACTGGCATACCTGCAATTGGGCTGTTTGGATCTTCTTGAGCCGCTGGGTTAACCGTATCGTTAGCACCAATAACAAGAACGGTATCGGTATCAGAGAAATCATCATTAATTTCATCCATTTCCAATACGATATCATAAGGTACTTTAGCTTCGGCTAATAATACGTTCATATGGCCAGGTAAACGCCCAGCTACAGGGTGAATACCAAAACGCACATTAATACCACGTTCACGTAATTTAGTGGTGATATCCGCAACAGGGTATTGTGCTTGTGCTACCGCCATACCATACCCCGGAGTGATAATTACTGATGTTGAGTTTTTCAACATTTCAGCGACTTCCTCTGCGGTGCTTTCGCGATACTCACCCATTTCTTCTTCTGTGCCTGTTGAAGAGCCATCTGTACCGAAGCCTCCTGCAATAACACTGATAAACGAACGGTTCATCGCCTTACACATAATATAGGATAGAATCGCACCTGAAGAACCGACCAATGCCCCTGTGACAATCAGTAAGTCATTGCTTAACATAAAACCTGCCGCTGCAGCAGCCCAACCTGAATACGAATTCAGCATTGAAACCACCACTGGCATATCCGCTCCACCAATTGAAGCGACTAAATGCCAGCCAAAAGCTAAAGCTATCGCGGTCATAATTAGCATCAAGAAGACTTGCAAGCCGACACTTTCTGTTTTAACAAAAATCACTAACAGAATAAATGAAACCACTAACGCCGCCAAATTCAGTTTATGGCGATTAGGTAACATCATCGGTTTTGATGACATTTTCCCTGATAATTTACCATAAGCGACTACTGAACCAGTGAAGGTAACTGCACCAATGAAGATCCCTAAGAAAACTTCAGTTAAGTGAATGTTTTCCATCACAACATCAGCATGCCCTTCACTGGCGATAAAGCTGTTAAAACCAACCAGCACTGCAGCTAAACCGACGAAACTATGTAAAATAGCCACCAGCTCAGGCATTTCTGTCATTTCAACTTTTTTCGCTAAGCGAATACCAATGACAGCACCAATGACCATCGCAACGATCATCCAGCCCACATTAGCACTGTGAGGACCTAAAATAGTGGCTATCAAGGCGATAGCCATCCCGATAATGCCATAAGTATTCCCACGTTGGGAACTTTCATGACGGGATAGCCCCGCAAGGCTGAAAATAAATAGGATAGCAGCAACTATGTAAGCTGCTGTCACAATTCCACTCGACAACATAAGTTACCCCTTACCCTTTACGAAACATTTTTAACATGCGTTGAGTTACAGTGAACCCACCGAAAATATTGATACTCGCGATCAATATGGCGATAAAGGATAAGAAGCTTACCCAGCCACCGCTGCCAATCTGGAGCAAGGCGCCCACGACGATGATCCCTGAAATAGCGTTAGTGACTGACATTAACGGTGTATGCAATGCATGAGTCACATTCCACACCACGTAATAACCAACCACACAAGCTAAAGCAAATACAGTAAAGTGCGATAAAAACTCTTTTGGTGCTGAATTAGCAAACCAACCAAACAAGATGATAGCTAATGCCATCAAGCCATATTTTACCGTTGGTGACATCTTTTTCTCAGGCGCTTTAACTTTTTCCACCGCTTGCGGTTTCGCCTGCGGCTGAGCAGATACCTGAATTGGGGGCGCTGGCCAAGTGATTTCACCTTGTTTAATCACAGTGACCCCACGAATTACCAGATCTTCAAAATCAATGTCTATTTCACCATTTTTCTCTTTGCACAATAACTTCATCAAGTTAACGAGGTTTGTTCCATATAACTGCGATGATTGTGTTGGTAAACGGCTTGGTAAGTCGGTATAACCAATGATTTTTACGCCATTGTCAGTCACAACCAGCTTGTCAGCTTGGGTTAACTCACAGTTCCCCCCAGTTTGCGCCGCTAAGTCTACAATCACACTCCCCGGCTTCATTGATTCAACCATTTCCTTGGTAATCAATTTAGGTGCAGGCTTACCTGGAATCAGTGCCGTAGTTACAATGATATCGACTTCTTTCGCTTGTGCAGCGAACAGTTCCATCTCAGCTTTAATAAATGCTTCTGACATTACTTTGGCGTAGCCATCGCCACTACCGGCCTCTTCTTTGAAATCTAATTCAAGGAATTCAGCCCCCATACTCTGAACTTGCTCTTTCACCTCAGGACGAGTGTCAAAGGCACGCACAATGGCACCTAAACTACCAGCAGCGCCAATCGCAGCAAGGCCTGCAACCCCAGCCCCGATGATCATGACTTTCGCTGGAGGAACTTTACCTGCGGCCGTAATTTGCCCCGTAAAGAAACGGCCAAATTCGTGAGCAGCTTCAACAATTGCACGGTAGCCGGCAATATTCGCCATTGAGCTAAGCGCATCAAGTGATTGAGCACGTGAAATGCGTGGTACCGCATCCATCGCCATCACGTTAATTTTCCTAGCTTTTAAAGCTTCCATTAGCTCAGCATTCTGTGCTGGCCAAATGAAACTCACCAGAGTCGCTCCTTCTTTTAATAGAGGAATTTCATCATCCAGTGGCGCGTTGACTTTAAAAACGATATCCGCAGCAAATGCAGTATCACGATCAACGATTTCCGCCCCCGCTTGTTCGTATGCTACATCGTCAAAACTGGCTAAATGACCCGCATTTTGTTCTACACAGACAGAAAAACCTAACTTAAGAAGTTGAGTTACTGTAGATGGTGTAGCTGCAACACGCGCTTCATTGGCAAGTCGTTCTCTTGGTATACCAATACGCATAATGTTCCCTTTTTAATGCCTAACGTAATGTTGTTAATAGAGTGTTTGCTAAAATAATGACTGTCATCACAGAGAAAAGTCTTATTTTGTGCCTAAACAGATTTTTAATGTTCTAATAACCTACTGAAAATAAGCTTCTTGATCCATAATTGATCACGATTCTTAGACAGTAAATGGAATTCGCAGTGAAAATCTTAGTTTTAGGTCAATAAAATACTGGATACTTTAAAAAATCTGGTAAATTTAACTAGTCAATAATTATTTATTTCTCATAAAAATAAAATCATGAGACAACAGGTTCCGTTACGTGTAATAATCACGTACATGTGATACAACTAAGATTCAGCATGTTTATAATAAATTGCGCAAGGCGGAAGGATTTTGTATGAAGCTGAAAACTACGGTCATCGCAGCCGCGGTGTTATCATTAACTAGTATAACTGCTACTCAGGCGGCTGTTGAATTGACGCCAAAACAGGCTACTGAATTAAAACCTTATGAGCGTATAACAGTCACCGGGCGCTTTAATGCTATTTATGAAGCATCCGATGCAGTCTCCCGTAGGGCTGATAAAATGGGGGCATATGCCTTTTACATTCAAAGCCTTGATGATGTAGGTGATAGCGGCAACATGCGTGTTGTTGCTGATGTCTACGCAAAAGACGCACCACAAGTTGATACACCAAAACGTCGTGTATTCGGTGGTGTTGAGGAAATGTCAAAAACTGACGCAACAGAATATGAGCCTTTTGATACTGTTACTGTAAGCGGTTTTTACCCTTCTCAACCAGACCTATATGAGGCTATCGCCAAAAAAGCACTTGAGAAAAATGCTGCCTCGTTCTATGTGGTTCGTAATATCGCAATGAATGATGGTGGAAATACATTAGCAACTGCTTATATCTATAAGAAAGATGCACCGAAACGACAAGTTCTTAATGAAGACGCAGTGGTTCCTGCCGATTCTGACGCTGGTCGTGCTCTGTTAGCAGAGGGCGGTGAAGCGGCTAAAAAAGTTCGCATTCCTGGTGTTGCATCTTCTGAAGAACCAACAACCGCAGTCGGACGCTTCTTTGAAACCTCTAGCAGTCAACCGGGTCGTACTAGTGTGACTCTGCCAAGTGGTTATGTTATCGAAGAGGTCAACAAAACAGCAGCTGCACAAATGGTCCCATTTGACTCTATTACATTCTCTGGATATTACACCAATACACCTGAAGTACGTTACCAAATAGCAAAACGTGCGGAAGCGAAAGGGGCTAAATATTTTCATATTACAAGAGAATGGCAATCTAATGGTGGCAGTGTCACTATCAGTGCTGACTTGTTTAAATAGTCCTAATTTATGTGATGTTAAAACCAGCCTACTCGGCTGGTTTTTTTGTTTTTAGACTCTCACTTTAGATTATATCTCGTCCTTTACTCTATTCATCCTCACTCTTTTGAAAAAGTGCATAAAACATCTTAAAAAATGCATACATTATCATTGCATATCTGTCATTTCGTTCGTAGAATCCACACTCTGAAAACATGCAGTCATTCTATCTGCTTTTTTAATGGCTACTAGTTAAACTCATTATTGTAATGGCACTTTAACGTCATTTTAACTTTTGATTTCTGAACGTTCAGGATTTACTTTGAAAAATACTTTGAGTCTTACCGCACTAACTGCGCTAGTTCTTAGCTCAATGGTTGGCGCCGGTGTTTTTAGTCTCCCTCAAAATATGGCTGAAGTGGCTAGCCCTCTCGCATTAATAATCGGTTGGTCAATTACCGGTGTGGGCATCCTTTTTTTAGCATTTGCCTTATTGTTGCTTTCTCGCATACGACCTGACCTTGACGGTGGGATATTTACTTACGCCAAAGTCGGCTTCGGGGAATTAATTGGTTTTTGCTCGGCGTGGGGTTATTGGCTATGTGCAGTAGTTGCGAATGTGTCTTATCTTGTTATCGTATTCGCAGCAATCAGTTTTTTTACTGATACTCCTGACAACATTATTTTTGGTGATGGGAATACATGGCAAGCCCTAGTCGGAGAATCAATACTCCTCTGGTTTGTGCACTATTTAGTTCTTCGTGGAGTACAAACAGCCGCTGGAATTAATAAACTTGCCACAATGGCAAAACTGGTTCCTCTTGGCTTATTTATTGTATTGGCTTTTTTTGCGTTTAAACTTGATATTTTCAATGCAGATTTTAGTGGTATCGAATTTGGTGTTCCTGTTTGGGAACAAGTCAAAGATACCATGCTGATTACACTATGGGTATTTATTGGTATCGAAGGTGCCGTTGTCGTCTCTGCTCGAGCGAAAAACCGCCGCGATGTTGGCTTAGCAACAATTTTCGCTGTAAGTTCTGCTTTAATTATCTATATTCTAGTGACCTTACTTTCTTTAGGTATTATGCCTAGAGCTGAACTTGCAGAAATAAAAAATCCATCCATGGCCCCACTCATGATAAGTTTAATTGGTTCGAGTGGTGATATTATTATTGCAGCGGGCCTAATTATTTCTGTTTGTGGAGCTTACCTAAGTTGGACTATTATGGCCGCTGAAGTACCTTATATTGCAGCCCAATACCAATCATTTCCTAAAATATTCAATAAATTAAATAAGAATGATGCCCCATCATCTTCTTTATGGCTCACTAATGGTGCAGTACAGCTATCTTTGGTTCTTATTTGGCTTAGTGGGAGTAATTACAATACATTGCTTACCATTGCCTCTGAAATGATTTTAGTCCCCTATTTCCTTGTTGGTGCATTTTTAGTAAAAGTAGCTTTTGAACGTCATAATAAGGCATTACTTGCCGTTGGAGCTATTGCCAGTCTTTATGGTCTATGGTTGCTTTATGCATCAGGGTTAATCAATTTGCTATTATCCGTCGTTTTATATGCCCCTGGTATTTTGGTATTTTTCTATGCTCGCCAACAGCAAACCAACCAAATGCCATTAAAAGCGATTGAAAAAATCATGGCATATGCCATTGCTATCGGCGCTATCCCAGCGCTCTATTATTTGGTTGCCTAGTTTTAGAAACGAGGGCTTAATTTTAATCCATAAATTTAAGCCCTCATTTACTGCAACATCCTGTTTTTTTTAATTACTAAATCATTCAATAATTTTCTAGTCGTAATTTCCTTCACAATTTTCACCCTCCTTTACAATTTCCCCTCTCCTTTGTTGGTTAAAATTTCTGTTGTATGAGCTTCGATGCTTATATTTTTATCATTCATTAGTATGTTGTAACTAAATGATTAAGGCCAACTAAAAATGAAAAGCGCTTCACATACAGAATACGTGAAGCGCTAATTAGTCAAAATAAGGCTTACAGTTGTTGAGATAACTGTTCCATCGCCTGCATAATTCGCTTATCCGAAATTGGATATGGCGTTCCAAGCTGCTGGGCAAACAGACTGACTCTCAGTTCTTCAATCATCCAGCGAATTTCTTGGACTTCTGGCATATTTCTCTGAACTGGAGATAATTTTACTAACCATTGCTGCCACATATTCTGAACATGCTCTACTTTACTCAGTTGTGCACGATCTCGGTTAGGATCAATAGCTAGTTTTTCTAATCGCCGCTCTATTCCATTTAAATAACGAAGAATATCAGGTAAGCGTTTCCAACCATGAGTAGTCACAAAACCTTTAAACACTAAGTTCGACATTTGTGTTTTTATATCCGATAACGCTATTGCCATCGAAAAATCAACCCGCCCTTTTAGACGTTTATTGATTGCAAACACCGCCGTTAATATTTGTTCAACTTGCTTAGCAATATTAACAACCACATCATTTAATTCTGCCCGTGCAAGCTCTTTCAGTTTTTCAAACTGTTCTTCATTCCATACCGCGCCACCAAAATCAGAGATTATTTGGTCGACACCACAAGCAATACAATCATCTATTAACTCCAATACCTTGCCATAGGGGTTAAAGTACAAACCCAATTTTGATTTATTGGGTAGTTTTTCATGTAAATACTTAATTGGCGATGGAATATTTAGCAGTAATAATCGACGCACCCCAGCCCACATTGCTTGCTGCTGTTCTAATTCTGTTTCAAACACCTTGATACCAACACTATTTCTTTCATCGACTAATGCAGGATAAGCTTTAACGGAATATCCGCCTCTCTTTTGCTCATAGCGTTGAGGTAATTCACCAAAACTCCAAATATGTAACCCATGTTGCTCAATACCGTCATCTACAACTTCAGACAACGTTTCTTGCACTTTTTCTTTTAGGCTATTTTTTAGCTCATCAAGATTTTGCCCTTCCGCAACGGTTTTATTTTTGTCGCCTACAACACGGTATGTCATTTTTAAATGGGCGGGAAGTTGCTCTAACTGCCATGATTCACGTTCAACAGTGACGCCTGTCATACGGCGTAATTCACGTTCAAGTTTATCCAATACACTCCCCTCAGGCTCAGGGACTCGCTCTAAAAATGCAGAAGCATAGTTAGGTGCAGGAACAAAATTTCGCCTAATTGGTTTAGGTAATGATTTAATTAAAGCAACGATTAACTCATGACGCAGTCCCGGAACTTGCCAATCAAAGCCAATATTCTGAACCTGATTCAATATCGCAAGTGGTATATGGACAGTCACCCCATCTGCATCAGTTCCTGGCTCAAATTGATAACTCAACCGAAATTTCAAATCCCCTTGATACCAATAGTTTGGGTAATCAAGAGCCGAAACATTACTCGCATCCTCCTTGATCAGCATGCTTTTTTCAAAGCTTAACAAGTCAGATTGTTGCTTAGATGCCTTTTTCCACCAATTATCAAAATGGCGAGAGGAAATCACATCATTCGGGATCCTTTGGTCATAAAATGCAAATAACGTTTCATCATCAACTAAAATGTCACGCCGACGTGATTTATGCTCCAAATCTTCGACTTCAGATAATAATTTCAGATTTTCTTTAAAGAATGCGTGGCGTGTGACCCAATCCCCTTCAACCAATGCATGACGAATAAATAATTCACGGCATAATAACGGGTCAATATTCCCATAATTAACCTGCCTTGATGCAACAATGGGTAGCCCATATAAAGTCACTTTTTCTGATGCCATTACCGCGCCTTCAGATTTAGACCAATGAGGCTCACTATAACTATGTTTAGTTAAATGTTGTGCTAAGGGTTCAACCCACTCAACATCGATTGATGCGGCAATTCTTCCCCATAATTTCGACGTTTCAACAAGTTCCGCAACCATTGCCCATTTCGGTGGTTTTTTAAATAAACCCGACCCAGGAAAAATAGTAAAACGTGCATTTCTAGCCCCAGTAAACTCGTGTTTATCTGCATCTTTTTGTCCAATATGTGAAAGCAGCCCAGCCAATAACGAAACGTGAATGCTACGAAAATCAGCCTCCGCACTATTAATGGCAAAACCTTGCTCTTTCACCACTTGCCTCAATTGGGTATACAAATCTTGCCATTCCCGAATACGCAAGTAATTAAGAAAATCTTGGCGACACATTTTTCTAAATTGAGCGTTAGAAAGCTGCGTTTGTTGTTCTTTTAAGTAATCCCACAGATTTAAAAAAGCTAAGAAATCTGATTGTTTATCATGGAAACGACGATGTTTTTCATCAGAAGCTTGCTGTTTATCTAACGGCCGCTCCCTAGGGTCTTGAATTGATAATGCAGAAACAATCACCATTGTTTCACGTACGGCACCGTGTTTACGTGCTTCAATCACCATCCGAGCAAGCCTTGGGTCAACAGGAAGTTGGGCTAGTTGTCTACCCGTATCCGTTAGTTGATACCCTTTATCCGCCTGTTTATGGGACTTAATGGCACCTAGCTCCTCCAGTAATTTCACACCATCTTGGATATTACGTTTATCTGGAGCCTCCACAAATGGAAATGCAGAAATATCACCAAGACCAATAGAAGTCATTTGTAATATAACTGACGCTAAATTCGTCCGTAAAATTTCAGGGTCCGTGAACTCTGGACGTGATAAGAAGTCATCTTCTGAGTATAATCGAATACAAATCCCGTCAGAAACACGGCCACAGCGCCCCTTACGTTGGTTAGCTGAAGCCTGAGAAATGGCTTCAACAGGAAGACGTTGTACTTTGGTACGGTAACTATAACGACTGATTCGCGCATAACCGGTATCAATGACATATTTGATACCCGGTACAGTTAATGATGTTTCTGCTACGTTTGTTGCAAGAATGATCCGCCGTCCCCCATGAGGATGGAAGATACGATTTTGCTCACTATTCGAGAGCCTTGCGAAAAGAGGTAAGATTTCAGTGTGGCGTAAAGAAAGTTTTGATAACGCATCGGCGGTATCACGAATTTCCCGCTCACCACTCATGAAAATCAATATATCGCCATTACCTTCAACCGATAGTTCATTTACCGCATCAATTATCCCATCAATTTGGTCACGGTCACTATCGTTCTGGTCTCCCATGATAGGACGATAACGAACTTCAACAGGATAGGTACGCCCAGACACTTCAACAATTGGGGCATGACTAAAGTGCTTCGAAAAACGCTCAGGGTCAATGGTTGCTGATGTAATAATAACTTTTAAATCAGGACGTTTTGGTAATAATTGACGTAAATAACCTAAAATAAAGTCGATATTCAGGCTTCTTTCGTGAGCCTCATCGATAATAATTGTGTCATATTGCAGCAGCAGTTTGTCATTTTGTAGTTCTGCAAGCAAGATACCATCAGTCATCAATTTGACTTGCGTTGTTTCACTCACTTGGTCACTAAAGCGTACTTTATAACCAACATTTGTACCTAATTCACATTCAAGTTCTTGAGCTAAGCGTGACGCAACTGAGCGCGCGGCTAAACGTCTTGGTTGAGTGTGACCAATAAATCCTAGAACCCCTCTGCCAAGTTCAAGGCAAATTTTGGGGATTTGCGTTGTTTTACCTGACCCAGTTTCACCAGCAATAATAACAACTTGATGTTTTTTAATGGCATCTAAAATGACATCTTTCTTCTGGCTAACCGGTAAATTATCCGGATACACAATTTTAGGCGCATTTAATCTTTTAATTTCAACCTTTTGCTTTGCCTTTTCAATATCTATTTTGATAGCATCAAGTACCGCAGAGCGCGATTTTTCGTTCTGGATCTTTGCAATACCTTGCACTCTTTTTTTCAGTAACCATTGGTCACGTAATGAAGTTTGTCCAATATCAGCGGTTAATGCTGTCAGTATGGATTTCACCTGTTGAATCCTTATCTTTAATAAATTTCAATACACGATAGCCAATCAGCTTCGCAATTTGTGAGGGCTAAATTTCGCTTTTATTTTTAATTGTTGTTATCACATAAAAATACCATCAATTTTTTTGAAGAAAGCTATCTAATATTTTTCCTATCAATCAGTTACACATCACGTATTATTACCAATAAAGTTTTACCTAAAAAATAGAGGAACACATGAGTAAAGTATTACTATTGAAATCAAGTATTCTGGCTGACTATTCACAAAGCAATAAAATGGCAGATTACTTTATTCAACAATGGCAGGAAAAACACTCAGCAGATACAGTAACTGTACGAGATTTAGTCAAAGAGCCAATTCCAGCGATTGACGGTGAAATTTTAGCAGCTTTTGGTCCAAGTGACACGAAAACAGAACAACAACAAGCACATTTGGACCTGTCAAATGCATTGATTGAGGAAATTAAAGCTCACGATGTGATTGTTATTGCAGCCCCGATGTATAACTTTACGATTTCTTCTCATTTAAAACACTATTTCGACTTTATCGCTCGCTCAGGGCACACGTTTAAATATACAGAACAAGGTTCTGTTGGCTTATTAAAAGGCAAGCGCGCATATGTATTAACGAGTCGAGGCGGTATTTATAAAGACACACCAACAGATACCATGGTGCCTTATTTAACACTATTTCTAAATTTCATTGGTATTACCGACGTTGAGTTCGTTTTTGCTGAAGGCACGTCGTTAGGCCAAGAATCAGTCGAAAAGGCACATCAACAAGCACAAAGCCATATAAATACCATTATCGCTTAAAATACATCCATTTAAGCAAGATAATATTAAAACCCAAAGCTACCATTGTTAAATTTTGCGCACTTTCTGAGTGCGCTTTTTATTTCTTTTGTAACCATTGACCATTAATTCCACGCACAAACTCCCCTGGATTAGCCCGTTCTACAAGTTTTTGTCCTGCTATCCTTGCGACATCATTTGTTTTTAGATTATTTTTTGCAGCAATTTCGCTGTATCTTTTTTCCCGTTCTTGGTTAATTTGTGCCGCTAGTTTAGTAGCCTCTGGATTACTCGTATTAATTGGAGCTAAATACCCCGATAACGTTTCCCCTAATAGACCTGTTTCTTTGGCCTCATCAACCGTTATTGCTATAGCCTGAAAGACAGTCAATAACGAACACAGGGCAAATACTTTGATTATTCGATTCATTTTGGGTTTACCTCACCGAACAAATCACTATTTTCTTTCAATAATTCTTCTACTTGCCTATCCGCTTTTATTTGGATTTCATGTTCAATTTTTACATTCATATTAATATTGATGGGCTTATCCGGTGTTGCGACCTCAACTCGCAAACAAGCTGATAACAACAATACAATCGATATAGCTGTAGTGAATTTTAATATTTTCACGTTCATTCTTATGCTCATTATAAATTTTTTTCCAACCACTCTTCTAAAGAGCTACCAAATCGTAAACTACGCCATAATTGAAAGATATTTTCTTCATGTTGATAATGCAAATGAACTTCGCGTTTTTTCTTTTCTTGCGTGTTATACCCTTTAAGGATTGTTGTCATCTTTAACAGCCCTAAGTTTGTGACATTAACATCTGTACGGCTGCGTTTTATTTCCAAATATTGTAACCAACCCATGGCCGAACCCGCAGATATATTATCCTCTCGGATAGAATCAACAAATTGGGTATCTAGCCGTAACGTTAATGGCCCATTATTTTCTAACCATCCATCTTTAACTATCCATTCTGGGTTATTTAAATAAAAAGGTAATTCACCATTAACTTTACCGGAGACAGCAAATTGCGACACTTTTAGTATGGTAAATAACTGGCTAAGTTCAATCTGCTTTAATTTTATCGTAGAGGCTTGAGTTTGTGGCCAGCGCAGTAAATCCATCGATATTTCACCTCCTAATGTTTTAAAGCCTACATTAGTCAGTTTTAATGGCGAATTTTCCGTTGGCGGATAAGAGCCAGAGAGATCGGCTTTAATGTCAGTTAATTCGAATAAATTATTGAGCTGTTTAATACGCAACTCAACGGGTGCTTTTCCCCCCAAAGTCCAGGTACTTTGTTTTAAACGCCACGGTAAAACAAAATCTAATCCTGATAATTCGCCATCTTTTAACCAAAGGCTAGTATTCTCGACACGCCAATGTCCTCCAGCAATAAAACCCTCTTCCGGTGTTATTGAAAAAGCGGCTTGAGAAAATAATTTGCCTTGTTTTAATTCAATTCCAAGGTCAGCAGGAATTAACGTTTGAAAAGCTGTGACCGACTGTTCAGGCCAACGAGCTTCCCCTCTTAATCTTTCACCGTCCCAGCGCCCAAAGATGACTATTGGCCCGACATCTTTAGTACTTAAATCGCCTTTAAGTTGAAACTCAGCAGGAGATTTTCCCCTAAGATCTGCGTTTAATGTGATCCTTGGCAGATAACTTTCAGTGCCGAATTGCATCCGTTCACTGGTAAGCTGTAACTTTCCATTAAAACTGGCTTTATTCTCATCACGTTGCCAAATCAATGGTTTACTTAGCTGTAAACGTGGAGCCCTCATCGATAAAAGCCCATATTGTATTTGGTCAAACCCTGTATTTAAGCTATTTAATGTGATTAAAGTGTCCTGCCAACTCCCATTACCCTTAATATCCCAATTAGCTGATAATGAGGGCAAATTGGCATTTCCCCAATAATTCCAAAACCATTTTCCCTTATCTAAGGTAAATTTATTAGCTTTGCCATCCAAATGAATATCAAAACTCCCCCAATATTGCTCTTTAATTTTTAGAATAGCTTGTAAACGTCCTGAAATACCCTCTTCATCTAACGATGTTCCTGCAAGTGGTAATCTAGCTTCATTAAGAACCAGTGTTTCCGAAAGACGGCCATAAGCTCTTAATAATGAACTGGATAAAAAAGAAATTTTGGGGGCAGCTAACTGGCCTGAAACCTTTGCAGGCAAATTAATATCCAGCACCATATCATCATATTTAACTTGGCCATGTAACCTAAAATTAATATCAGCATTGAGTAAATTTATCTGAGTAGATGGCACAGCTAAGACAATATTGGCTTTCCCTTTCTTTGCTTGTGTGAGCATATTAATACGCCCAGAAAATACCATTTCACTTAATGTATTATCCCAGTTATCAACTTGAAAGCTGATACCGCCTTGTAAAGGGATATCTGCTTCTTTCCATTGCCACTTACCTTGCGCTATTTGTATTCGAGAAGGCGATAGTGACCATGGTAAATAAAGCAATTCTTTCTTTGTGTCTGTATCCATGACGCTAAAGACACCTTGGTCATTCAACCAACTGAATTTAGCTTGTAAGAATTTTTCTGGGTTGATTAACTTAAAATAAGCATTCAACTCCCCTTTTTCTGGAAGCTGATTTGCCATTAAGGGAAGCTGCACATCACCAAATAATTCTATTGTTTGCTTTTGTTCTGGTAGAAATGCTAAAAAATTTTGAATGACTAATTGGTGTTCCGTATTAATTAAAGATGACAACCTTAAATTGTCGCCCCTAAAATCAAATTCTAGAGGGTTAACCTGATTTTTACGCAACCAAATACTGCCTTGGTAATCACTCCATGGCTGTATATTGGTATTATTGATAACTAATGAAAAAACCGGAATATTATCGATAAGTTCTGCAATATTAATCGGTTCATTATCCATTTCATTCGTTGGCTCAAGAGCACTCAAACATTCAGTTTTAACATCAAGGTCATCCACAATAGCGTGTAAGGGAAAGATAGAAAGTCTTGTGCTATTCAACTGAACTAATGTGCAATTATTTGCTGTCATACTGATATTTGCTATATCCAACTGGCCATGGCTAATTCTTGGTTCTGAAAACGACAGTTTAAATGGCTTAGGAAGATAGTGTGATGCAACAACTGGAGCCCAATGGGATATCGTTATCCATAAAAGTATTAAGAGAGCAATGCTTCCACCCAAAAAGCAGAGTAATATTCTGAATGCTCTTTTCATTAACTGCATTACTACGTCCCTTGTTTGAATTGTTCTATAGCGCAAGTGATAAATTTCAACAAAATTTCCTCATTAAACACGATACTAACAAAGATAAACCACATTCAATCGTAAACAGATACCTATTTTCTTAATTTATAGGTGATTTACAAACTTAATTGTCTTATTCTGAGTTTATATTTTGTAGGTACACCTTTTTACCTACTCTTTTCTAATTGGTTCCTAAAAATTGGAGTCTTCATGATGAAAATTGTTTCTTATAGTACCAAACAGTATGACCGCAAGCACATGGAACAAGTTAATCAAAATTCTGGATTTAATTTTAGTATTGAATATTTTGATTTTCCATTGACCGTTCAGACAGCTAAAAATGCTGTTGGTGCAGATGCTATCTGTATTTTCGTTAACGACGAAGCTAATCGTGCTGTTTTAGAAGAACTTGCCGCACTCAATATTCGAATTTTAGCTTTACGTTGCGCTGGTTTTAACAATGTTGATTTACAAGCTGCTAAAGAATTAGGTATTCAAGTTGTCCGAGTTCCCGCTTATTCTCCTGAAGCCGTTGCCGAACATACTGTTGGTATGATGCTCTGCCTTAACCGTAGGATCCATCGAGCATACCAACGTACTCGAGATGCAAATTTTTCTCTCGAAGGATTAACAGGTTTTAATATGCATAACCGCACTGCTGGAATTATTGGTACCGGAAAAATTGGCCAAGCGACGCTACGTATTTTAAAGGGATTTGGAATGCGCTTACTCGCACACGACCCATACCCGAACCAAGCTGTTTTAGATATGGGCGCTGAATACGTTGACTTGGATACTTTATATGAACAATCAGATATTATTTCCCTTCATTGCCCATTAACACCTGAGAATCATCACCTACTCGATGAAAATGCATTCAAAAAGATGAAAAATGGGGTCATGATCATCAATACAAGCCGAGGCGCGTTAGTCGATTCTGTTGCAGCAATCAATGCACTAAAATTACAGAAAATTGGCGCTTTAGGTATGGATGTATATGAAAATGAACGTGATTTATTTTTCGAAGATAAATCTAATGATGTAATTCAAGATGATGTTTTTCGTCGTCTTTCTTCTTGTCACAATGTGTTATTTACCGGGCATCAAGCGTTTTTAACGGAAGAAGCATTAACAAGTATCAGTCAAACTACGCTTAATAATATCCGTCAAATTAGTCATGGGGAAACTTGCCCTAATATTGTTAACGCATAGTTGGATCGGGAACCATGAAACGCCTAATTCCACTTACTATTTTGGGTTTATTGCTAGCAGCATGCCAAACTCATCAAGTCAATGCGCGTAATGATGACCAAGCACTTGAAAATAAGTTGATGCATCATCGTTTTATTTTAACTGAAGTGAATGGTAAGACGATTAGTAGCAAGCAAACTGTACCTTCCCTTGCTTTTGGCGAGAAAATGTTTGTTTCTGCATCAATGTGTAATGATTTTAACGGATTTGGCAATATCAAAAACGCAAAAATTACCGTAAAAAACTTAAGTAAAACTGAACTCGAATGTGTTGATGAAGATTTATCTAAATGGGATTCAATGATAAATCGAGTACTGTCTGATGGCGCAGTTATTTCATTAAACAACAACCAGCTAGTATTAATTCAAGGTCATTACAAATTAGTTTATACACTACGTGACTACGTCCATTAATGAATTATCCTGTACAACCGCCTCTTTTAGAGGCGGTATACGTTTGCCATAACCCACTGAACTGGCAGCCAAATAGGCTATTTCGCCTGATCAAATAGCAAGTTAATATTCGAGTTTTTTGCAATTCGCTCCATATAATCCCGAATATTTGTGCTAAACGATAAGTGCTCAACTATACTCAAACTACGTAAGGTTGGAAAAATAATAAAATCATTAATATCAATGTCTTCACCACGTGTTTCTAACCACTCATCTAATAAAGACAATTGGGGCTCTAATTCAACTAGCAACGTATGAGTTTCTTTTTTAAACTCGTTTAAGTCACCATAAGATTTTGATGTTCTAGCGATATATGCCGCCCTCGCTTCTGCTGTACTAATTTCAGGGAAATCAGTTTGTGTAAAACGTGGTGTCACAAGCTTATATACCACAGCAGAAACCGCTTTAGACCAAGCCTCTACTTCAGGGGTTATGTTTCCTCCTGCATATTTAGGTTCATTAATGCTATCTACATAATGAACAATATCTAAGCTTTCAGGTAAATAACTTCCATCGTCTTTTTGTAAGATAGGTAACATTTTTCGACCTATCATTTTTGTTGGCGTTTCTATGTCATCATCGAATAAAACGATTTGCTCTACTGCTAACTTTTTTAAACCAAAAATCATTCTAGCTCTAACACAAAATGGGCAGTGGTCATAAATATACAATTTCATTGTGGACCTCACTAATTTGGTAATGAAAGTGCCAATAGGTTTTATACAGTATACTTGAGTACCCACATTTATGCCTTATCACGCTTGTAAAAATTTGTTTAGCGCGAGGAAAAATATATATAATAAAGTGCACAATATCTCAATAATAAAATCTAGGTCGTGGCATATTATGTCTGATGAAGAAGTTCCATTAACAGAGTAATCATTTAAGATGATTTAAGCATTGAGTTAATATCAATTAAATTAATATGTCATAAATATCATTGATTTATTTTTTACCTTTAATTTTAATAACTAAATACTTTAAGTGAAAATTAAGTAAAAAAACAAAAAATTAACATACCGTAACGATATATTAACCTTGCTTCCTGATAATTTTATCACAACAACAAGGATGCAATAATTTGATTTTAAAGAAAAATAAAACAAAATAACTATAAAGGAAATTTAAAATTTATATTTTTCGCTATGAAAAATAGTAACGATAGATATTTTTACTTATTCAACAACAATAACCACATTAAAAACAATGCTATCTTATTGTAAATAACCAAACTAAAAATAGCGATTTTCATCATAATTATGTTCATTAAAACTTTTAAATCTATTTATTTTTTAATATACTATGAAACGTAATTTGAATTAAGTGCATTAAATAACAACTTTTCATATAAATTGAGGATGTCATATGGACATTCATACTATAATTGGTATAAAAATAAAAAACCGGAGAAAAGAGCTCGGTCTATCAGGTGCGAATTTAGCTGATAAATTAAATTTAAGTCAACAGCAAATATCTCGTTATGAAAATGGTATTAACAAAATTCCAATTAATCATTTAGTGGATATTGCTGAAGCATTAAATTGCCCTATTGAATGGTTTTTCCAAGGTTATGTAAGCAATTCAAAATCAAATAAAAATGAACCATCTAATGAACTCAACCAAGAGCTAATATATACAGCTGAAAGTGTCATTGCCCCCTCTAAAGATAACTTTTAATGTAAATAAAAAATTAATTTATATAAATAAAATGCAAGTAACATAGACATTTCTATCCCGTGTTATTTGTACTTCACTTTCTTTAGAACTATAAAAGTAAAAAGGCTAATCCTCTATATGAAGATTAGCCATACATTTAAATTTCATAAAATTAACTAATGGTTTTAGCAATAAATTTTATATATAATATTTTAATCATAGGTAATATTGAAAACCATTTTAGAATTCACTTCTCCAGCAGAGATTGTTCGTTCATACTGGTAATAACGAGCTTTATAATTTAAGTCAAGATATTTTGTTTGCCGGTCAACTAAATTTCCAACTTTATATTTTTCATTAAACATAAGTGATTTATTAGTCTTACGCTCTAAAACTTGTATACCAACTCCCGCAGCTCCACTGGTGGATTTATTTTGATTAACCAAAACACCTTGTCGATTATTCATGTTTTTTGGAATATCACCACTAAAAGTCATATTAACATTTGCAAAACCAGAAATACTGACACCACCGCTGCATATTAAGCGAATATCAAAATCTTTTTCACCTGCCGTTGTTCCAATACCATTTAATTGTGAACGTTTAATTGGATCAAGATAAACATTTTTTTCGCTTCCCCCTTCAATTTGGCAAGACGGAGAAACTATTGTTATCGCTTCAGCATCTAATTTAGTGATCAAAAATGGGTTATTATTTGGAATGTACCCATAAGATGTATAAAGGCCACTAGCTATAGTTCCTGAGCCTGTAACAGGAGCGGTTTTCACTAAAGTTAAAATAAACTTTGATCCCGCAAGATAATAATTACTTGATCTAGGGGCATAAAATGTATCCGGATACGTCATTCTCACTGCACCTTCACGGTGGAATTTCATGCCAATTCCAGGAACGTTTGTCTGGTAAACCTTATTTCCTACTGGAACTAAACTTGGCATAGTAACCGAAGCCGTTATCGGTGTATTTCTTGTACAATATGCATATATTGCACTTGAATTTTCCCGCATATCCCAAGTTTGCTCCGCAATAGTATCCCCAACCTTTAAGTTAGGGTCTACCACGACCCTCCCCATCTGCATATTTAATACATATGTCCGAGTTGAGGTTCTATCACAATACGCAGAAACGTAACTAGCGGTAAGAAACACACCAACTCCGATATACAAGCGAATTTGTTTCGTTATTGACATAAAATTTCCTTACTATTGCTAGCTTCTAAAGAAAATGAACACTGCCCATTATCCCATTTTATAATTGCAACGTTTGCAGTTTCACTACTAATAAATACGGTTCCACCTTGACCAACGATACCTATGGATTCACCATTTATATCAGTAACGTTAGCCCCAAATGGCAATGGTTTATTTCCAGGCCTTACAACATTAAATGCAATATTTTTTTCGACTTTAGTACTAAATTTAACCTTAACGATACTTCCTTCATAAGGAACGACTTGTGTGGCCGTATTTTCAAAAACAATATCTTCAGGACTTCCTTTCGGATCAATTTCTACATTATTAATACGATAAGCCCTAACATAAGGAGCAACAGCATAACCATTTCCATCGATACGAGTTCCAGGTGCCCCCATGATTGATGCGCCTTCCGCTCCTTTCGCTTCGATCAGAGCTATCGTTGTTGAAGTATTCGGTGTTAATGTTACGCCCTCAGAATGCACAATAACCGAACCATTTGCGCCAAGACCGAACTGACGATATCCCTGACCTTGGCTATAATTCGCATTCGTATTAACAAATGGTGTACGGTAACCTGTGTTCAAACCAATATTCTTCTGTCCACCGTTTGCAACAGAGGTATTTACGCCATAAGTCCAATTATTATCCCTATCGAATGCACCACTCGCACCGATTTGGCTAGAGCCAAATTTTTCATTATTGAATGTCGTATTTGAGGTCAGTGTTGCACTCTGACTTTCGCCAAAATACAGTGGGTAACTAAAGTTTATGTTAATGCGATCATCTTTTTTATTATTCGTATTATCTGCATAAACTCTCATAAATGCGACACCATAAGAAAGACGGTTAAAGTTATTGTTATAACTTAATTGATATTGCTTTTCTGTCCCCGACTTATCCCAATAATTAGAAATACGTCCCGTAAAATAAATCCCACCGTAACCATCAGGAAGATTTTGATTTACTGTATAGCTGAAACCATTTTTCTCACGTCCTAAAGTATTCTCTACGCCACGCTTATCATTATCTATCGCATATAATGCATTGCTGACGTTATAGTAATCCTTCGTTGAATACCTATAAGCAGCTAGCACTAAGTTAGTATCAGTTTGAGTAAATAAACGACTAAAAGTTAAACGGTAGCTTTGCCCATTTTCTGTTTTATATTTGAATGCCGTTCTCGACTGAGTTAAATCTACAGCAATTGCACCAAACCCTGTGTTAACACCGGTACCTACTAAGTAGGCTTGATAATCATCAAATGCAGTGACGCCGCCATATAGCGTAAATGTATTATTTAAACCATGCTGAATAGTACCCTGCATAATAAATGGACGATTTCTCAGTCCATCCGCATCCGCTTTACCACCAGAAACTTGATAACGTGTAAAACCAGGACGTAATAACTGTGCTAATGAAGAATATGGCACGCTAAAGCTGCTTTCACTTCCATCAGCTTCTTTTACCGTTACAACTAAATCATTTCCGTAACCTGATGGATAGACATCCGTTAAGCTGAAAGGTCCTGGCGCAACTGTTGTTTGATAAATAATAGAATTATTTTGCGTTACCGTTACTAAAGCATTACTTTGTGCTATTCCCCTAATCTCAGGCGCGTATGTTGACATTCCATCAGGATACATATTGTCATCTGTTGCTATTTTTGCGCCCCGTAAACTAATACTGTCAAAGAGATCACCATCTGTATAAAACTGTCCTGCTGTCGCTTTTGACTTTAGTTCGGTTATTGGTTTTTGCAGATATGTTTGATTACTATTCCAATTCGTTCCATCGTGACGTTGCCAGTTAAGATTTCCAATATGTTTAAGCAACCATCCATCAAAGCTTAGACCAGCATTCAGCCCCAAATAAGCACTGGCGTTATTAGTTCCTTTTGAACCACTAGTATGGTTATCATAATAGTTAGCCATATAACCGATATTTAGTGCAGGAATTCCCGTTTCCCAAAATTGGGGAGAAACATAACCACGGGAAATTCTCTGTTCATATATTTGCGGAACAGAAATATCTAAACGCAATGTAGAAGAATGAAATGTATCAACGACGTCTTTTTGGTCATTCCAGTCTTTTAATGGTAAACAAGCATTACTATCTTTACTAACTGTAGGGTTTAGTTTTTCAATATTAATACCAAAATCAGATAGCATTTGTGGTGTATAACAGACTACTAATTGACCACTTTTCTCTTCTTCAAAATTAAGGTCGTAGCGTCCCTTCCAATTGTTATTTGTATATACGTCAACTGAATATTTTCCGGGACTGATCCCTGAAGAATTGAAACGTGTTAAATCAACATCTTCTTTACTACCTATAATAAAACCACTATTAAATTCATAGGTTGTATCTTCTTCACCCCAAGCATAAAACGTAGGCACTATGCATGCAGTGACAAAGCAAGTCACAGAGAGCGTATTGCTATATTTATTTATTAACTCTCGCTGTTTCATTATATATTCCTATTTAACGGTGGTTTTTACCGAAATATCTGAACCATAATCATTAATATTATTAATTACGATATGACTTCCTGACCTTACGACTTGTTTTAATTCAACTATCATTTGAGATTTCGGTTCTAATAAAATTGTTTTTTCATTCAACCCAGATTTACCATCCGTTGAAATTTTTGTAATAGTAATATAATAAGGTGTCGGATTATCTATAATAATACTCTTCCCATTTGCTTTTATAACAAGTTGCTCTGGCGCTAATTCACGGCTACTCAGGCCTGTTGGCCGATAAAAGAATTTAAATCTAGAGCGGATCGCTAATTGCAATACATTCTGACTATCGCCTTCTTTAGCTTTAGCCATAGGAGGAATATCTAATATATTCAACCACCATAAGCTTTCGCGATCCTGAGGAATGCTTCCTTTATCCATTAATTTAATTCGTAAAGTTTGTCCACCTTTAGCTTCTACACGAGAGATTGGCGGTGTAATCTGAAATGGTGTTTTTATCGTATCCGGTGTTTCTGACGCATCACCTGTATCAAGCCACGCCTGTGCAATTGCAGGACGGTCGGCAGTGTTATTTAATTGCACGGTAATTTCTTTTTCATTTCCAGGATAAATAAACCGTGTACCATTAACGATAATATTATTAGCAAATGAATGCGTACTGAAAATGAAGCAGAAGATAAATACTATTGCTTTCATTTGATCCTCAAAATAAAAGCGGCAGTATACCTACCGCTTATCATAGTAAAGCTGATTAAGTTAATATTTAAAGATTACTTACGTAACTAAAACTAATAAGAAATTAGCTTATTAAGTTATTATTGGTAAGTGATTTCATAAGTTGCATAACTTTTAACTTCACCTGTTGTTACATCTTTAGGTGTAGAAGTTGCGTAACCAACGTAATATTGGAAACGAGCCCCATTTTCAACTTTAGTCAAATCACCTTTAACTTTTTTCTGAGATGGATTGCCAGGAATAATTTTACCTGACAAGTCAGAGCTATCATCAGTTGAAAGTGCTAATTGAATATTTTTAGCACCTGTAGTTTCAGTATTTGCTAAGTAGCCTTCTGAATTACCTGATGCACCTTGCAGTAAGTTACCACCAGTCCAGTTAACGTTTAATAGTGTTTTATCAATAGCGGAGTCATTAGCAACATCTTTAACATCTGCTGCAACACAGTTTGTTACGTCAATAACAAAAGATTTCGGTTTTAACAATGCATCTGCACCACCGTCACGTACTTCTGTTAATGATACTGGTGCTAAGTAAACACTAGCATCACTACCTTGTCCATCAACAGAAACAGTACAAGAAACATCCGTTACTTTACCGTGAAAGTTAACTTGGCCGCCACCAACGTTGGTGCTTGCAGCGTTAGCTGTTGATAACCCAATAATAGTTGTTGCAACTGCAGTCAGTAGTACTTTCTTCATTTTCATTTCCTAATATGAGGGTAATTATTTTTTACATTAAAAAGAACTGATTAAGTTTTTGTTTTATTGTTAGGTAAAAAATACAAACAAAAGCCTAATCATACATTGAGTATGACTTATGGCTTACGTTTCACTTTGAACCATTCGTTTAATGCAAATAAATATATTTCTTAATTAGTCCTATTTAGAATTTATAACCATATGCTCTATATGATTTCGAAGAGAGGATACATAATAACTTAAGTTTTATTAAATCGTTTTTTTCATCGCTAATTTATTTTTTGATAGCTACAGGCTATTAAATAACAAGCATTGATTGAGTATTTTGATTTTCAATATTCACTAATTTACTCGTGAAAAGCCTAAGATTTAGTTTTTAATATCTAATTTTTTTTAAATATAAAATTAAAAACCAACAAAACTCAAAAATACAGATTATCAAAAACAGCAAAATTCATTATATTTAGATTTAATATATGTTTTCATTTACATTTTGACACTTTATCTCACATTATCACTATAAAATTAATCCATTACAGAGTATCTAATTAGGGCAAAATCATTAATTAAATTAATGATTATTGATCTGTAAAGATATGTCACTCCAAACAATTAAAAATATTGAATTCCGAATTATTATGCTTGAATATCAATTTCACTCATTATGAGTGTATAGATATTCTTTTATATCAACAATCAACTTTAGTCATTATTTTAATTTTAAAATATGTTTTTAAGCGAGGTAAATATCGATTTTAATCTAAATTAAAAAATAAATGGAGTGATGGAAATAAATATGAAAGAAGAAATAGTGATAAAATCGCAATATAATCCTTTATTCATTCAACTTCTTATTGAAGTAAAAAATAGAATGTCAAATCATTTAGTCGAACCTATGTTAAAAAAAATTATCATTATTTTTGATATAGAATAAGAAAACATGATTAACTGTACAAACTATAGCCTGTGTTATGTCAATTTTCTCATTTTCTAACCATATGAAAATAAGAGTGTTTTCTTAAAACGAACACTCTATGAAAATGTGATCTATACGGCAAATTTTAACATTAAGAATATTCCTAAATCACTCACTATGAGTGTTAAAGTGTGATCTAAACCAAAAAGCCATCGATAAAAGACGCTTTATCTGCCTATTATTTTTCTATTCACGGACAGTTTAGCGCCGTTTTAGTAAATCAATCGCTCTAATAAGCCTAATTTATTTAGCAATTACATAACATAAGGTAGCTGTTTCTATTTTAGTACCACAAATTATCGATTATGAGACATTAATAGATAAAAATATTTTATATCAATAATTTGCCATAAAAATATGATGACACCCTTACAAAATCCATATAAGGCCATCAAAATATGCCCCCCCCCCCCGCATAATGTGTCTACGAAGAATTTCACGTGTACATAAACATAGGTATCTAGTTGATCAGCTGATAAAAGCACATATATTGCAGGTAGTAATATCGGCTAATTTCAAGAAATGATTAAGCTAAAATAGAAAAATTGTTGGATTGGGACTGTTAGATTGGAGCCACAGCAAAAATCTTGCAAAAGATTTTTGCTGTGGTAATCAAGAAGTGAATGATTGATTAGTGTTTTTTCTGACGGTATAGAGCCCATTCTTCAACTTTTTCACCTGATGGTAAAATACAGTAACCTACCTGCCCTTGTGCTGTATCTACAATTTCCAGAGTCCCTCCAATTTGTTCGCAATATACTGATGCTGGATTTGCCATGCCTACAGCCTTAGGCTCTATTTCGGTTTTATTGGAAACACATCCAGAAATGAGCACTAAACTAGCTAATACAAGTACTTTCTTCATAAGAAATATTTTTTAGGTCAGTTTGGAATGTTTGTTTATTATAACGGAATGAAACTAATATAAACTGTTTTTTATTCATAAATAAAACAACATCGCATTTAATGTTCAAAACTTCATCAACAGCAGTCAATAAATTACTTTAGTCTATCAGCATTATTACTTAAAATTTCAACTGTCAGCCTGCCATGTTTACCTCTAAGAGTAATTATTGGCATCTTACTTATATCTATCAATATCTGGATTATATCAAATAATACTAGCTAACATTTTATGACTATATATCTATTTGTAAGCCATAAAGCCTATTTTACTTCCGTCTTTTATTGTCAAATAGGACAATTAAAACACCACAAAATGCGACTAACAAACTACCAATAATATAATTCTGTCTATCAAATGCCAGGCCCATATCTTTCACACTTTCCCCATAAACAATAGGAATGCTTACATCCATATTGTAAGAAATAATCGCAGTAACGAGGCCAATAATTGTGAGTACCACACCGAATGTTTTCATTTCCATCCCCCTACATTTGTATTTACTAAAAATAGATTAGCGAAGTATCTTGAGAAAGGCAAAATGAGAGGTCACAAATTACAATATTTTCTTAAATAAAAAATGTTGTAATTTAAGCCATAGCGGGAAAATACTGGTTAATGATCAATTATAAAGATAATTTTTTATGCACTTAAAGTTTTAAGTCAGAAAAACTCGTAATTAGATGTAATATGAAGTATTAATTATAAGTATTCTTATTATTAATAGGATAAATAATCACACCCAGTTTTAACATGATGATTATTACTGTCTACTTTTATTCAAAGCACTATAATACATTGATTAAAACGTATAAAACATCATCAATGCCGCTTGGCTAAATTTTTCAAAAAAAGAAATCATCGCAGGTAAAATAGCAATATTTAGAATGGCAGCTAAGCCTACTGTTAGTAACGAAATTTCCATAATAATTTATTGTATATTGAGGATTTATTACTATCCCTTACCCATAGGCCTATTCATTATGTGTTCTTCCCAGTCCACCACATCAATTTCTCTGACAGCAATATGGCGAACGGACACACCTTCATTATGCATAGCCGCTTTGGACCCTGTTTTTAATGGATGCCAAGCTGGGAGACTTTTCCCTTCTAATAACAAACGGTAAGCACAAGTACTTGGCAACCATCCAAACGTTTCTAAGTTATAGCGATTAAGCTTTATGCAATCCGCTTCATAACTGAAGCGGTCTTCATAATGCTTACACTGGCAAGTTTTTAGATTTAGCTGATTACAAGCGACATTAGTGAAATAGATTTCATCAGTATCTTCATCCATTAACTTGTGCAAACAGCACTGCCCACAACCATCACAAAGAGATTCCCATTCTTCATCCGTCATTTCATCTAAAGTTTTAACTTGCCAGAACTGCGACATAATACTTATTAATCCTATACTTAAATAACCCGAGTAGTCAGCGAGTGATCATTAATTGATAATTTTAGCATATCACCAGAAGCTAATGGGCCAACACCTTCAGGTGTTCCCGTTAAAATAACGTCCCCTGCACGCAATGTGAAAAAACGGGACATATAGCTAATCAGAGGTAAAATTGGGGTGATCATATCACGCGTCGAGCCCTCTTGGCGAACTTCACCATTAATTTCTAAAGAAAGCTGAACATTTTGTAAATCATTCGGGCTACTGACAGGAATAAAACCCGAAATTGGGCATGACCCGTCAAATGATTTGCTTTTTTCCCATGGCTGACCAGCTTTCTTAAATTTAGCTTGTAAATCACGTAAGGTTAAATCCAATGCAACTGCATAACCTGCGATAGAGCGTGATACACGGTCTTCATCCGCATTTTTTAATGACATACCAATTAAAATTGCCATCTCAATTTCATGATGAACAGAACCAAAGTCTTTTGGAATAACAATTGATTGAGTAATGTCACACAAAGCAGTTTCTGGTTTAATAAAAATAACGGGCTCTTCCGGTGTAGCAGACCCCATTTCTTTTATATGCTTTGCATAATTACTACCAACACAAACAACTTTATTTGCAGGAAAATCAAGTAACGCACCTTGCCAGTCACGATGTTGATACATAATAGTACTCCTATTATCGTTATTTTATTTTATTAGCGATACCATCTGCCATCATGCATACGCTCAATGCAAAATAATATGAGCGGTTCCAATGCATAATGGTACGGAAATTTTCAGTCACTAAAAATGCCCTGCCTTCAGGGTCATCAGGGATAACCACCCACGTTTTTACGTCTGAAGGTAACTGAGCAAATGCAGGTAATGCCACGCCTAGTTCCTGCCATTCACTGACAGATTTCCCTTGTTCCGCTTTTACGCCTTCCAACGTTTTATTAAAATCTGCAGGTAAATTAACTTGGTAACCCCATGGCAATTGTGCTTGCCAACCTTCTGTTGACAAATAATTAGCGATGGATGCAAATACATCAGATTTATTATTCCAGATGTCCATTTTTCCATCACCATCACCGTCCGCTGCGTAGGACAAATAGGAGGTTGGCATAAATTGACTTTGGCCCATAGCACCAGCCCATGAACCTTTAAGTTGTTGATCTTCTGGAATATAGCCTTTATCCATTATCTCAAGCGCAGCTAAAAGTTGTTTGCTAAAAAGCGCTTCTCTTCGCCCCTCAAAAGACAATGTCGCAAGTGCTGAAACCACATCCTCTTTACCCTGTGAACGTCCAAAACCACTTTCTAGTCCCCATAACGAAACAATGAACTGAGGTGGAACGCCATATTTATCACTGATAGCATCTAGAATGGATTTGTTTTCTAAATATTTGTCATAGCCCGCATTGATACGTGATTGTGGGAGTACATTTTTTAAATAGCTTGCTAATGTAACCGTCGCCCTTTTCTCTGGTTGGCCTTTATCTGCTTTCACAACACGCTCAATAAAATGAACATTAGCAAAAGCACGTTCAATGGTGTCTGGCTTAATCCCCTGAGTAATAGCATGTTCTTTCAGTAATTCCACATAAGCAGGAAATTGTGACGGTTCACGTTGTTCAATAGGGAATGCTTTGTCTAAAGCAACGACTTCTTGGGCTATAGCCGCATTTTGTTCTACTGTAATCGGTTGAGTAACAACTGATTCGTTCTGCGTTGCAGAACAACTTGTTAAAAACAAACCAGCGACTAATGTATATAATAACGTTGGTTTCATTCGTCTCCTCCAGAGTGTTATTGCTTTTCAGGATTTTCTTAATTTGCTCTAGTTATTCAGTTCTTTGTGTTCTGAAAGCAAATTTTCCACCGGAGGTGGGAATTGTAGGTAATAACCAACCTCTATGAGATCAGATTTAACCTTTGCCAAGTCAGCATTGGCAAGCTTTTCACGCTTATCTAATGAGACGAGCATAGCAAATTGAGGTGTTCCAAATTGGGCTAATAATTCATCAGGAACACGTGAAAAATCATCTTTCTTCTCAATATAAAGATAAGTTTGGTCACGCTTAGGGCTTCTATAAATTGCACAAATCATTATATTTAACTCTTTTTCTTAGTTCATTAGCTTGCTTGAAGTATGCAGTAACTATAACATGCTATTGTTTTACAGAATATCTTCACCCGAGGATTGTTTCGGAAATTTTAATTTGCTGAGTCTGGATAGATGCCACAATCGCCAATAGAACTTAAAGGCAGCAGTTTTACTCTTTCAGTTATTCACTTATACAGTGAAGAGCCTAAACTCATCAAAAAATCGCTGCAAGATAAAGTAAATCAGGCTCCTGATTTCTTTAAAAATGCTCCTGTCGTGATTAACATTGCTGAATTATCCCCAAGTGCAGATTTACAGAGTATTCATAAATCTGTTATTTCTGCGGGATTACGTATTGTTGGTATCAGTGGATGTACTGACCCACAAATGCGACAAAAAGCAAACGATGCGGGTTTACCAATATTAAGCGAAGGTAAAAGCCAAAAACCTGTTGAAATTCAGCCTGAACCCCCGGCTGCTGTAGTTCAAGCTGAACCTTTATATCGTAAAACTCGTATTATCAATACCCCTGTTCGTTCTGGACAACGTATTTATGCACCAAATAGTGATCTGATCGTCACAAGCAATGTTAGTGCAGGTGCAGAACTATTAGCAGATGGTAATATCCATATTTATGGCGTGATGCGAGGCCGTGCATTAGCTGGAGCCTCCGGCGATATTGAAAGTCAGATTTATTGTACTCATTTGCAAGCAGAGCTGGTTTCAATTGCAGGTGAATATTGGCTGAGCGATCAAATCCCTGCTGAATTTCTCGCCAAAGCAGCTAAACTTTGTTTAGTTGATAACAAACTTAACATCGAATATTTAAATTAGACCTTATTTACAAGGAATTATTCATGGCACGCATAATTGTAGTGACTTCAGGTAAAGGTGGCGTTGGTAAAACCACTTCAAGCGCGGCCATAGCTACTGGCCTGGCACAAAAAGGGAACAAAACTGTAGTGATCGATTTTGATATCGGCCTACGTAACCTTGACCTTATCATGGGGTGTGAACGTCGAGTAGTCTATGACTTCGTAAACGTTATCCAAGGTGATGCAACCCTTAATCAGGCTTTAATCAAAGATAAGCGCACCGAGAATTTATTTATTTTACCTGCTTCGCAAACACGCGATAAAGACGCATTAACTCGTGAAGGCGTTGGCAAAATTCTTGACGAATTAAGTGACGATCTTGGTTTTGATTTTATTGTTTGTGATTCCCCCGCAGGTATTGAAAGTGGCGCCTTAATGGCACTATATTTTGCTGACGAAGCTATTATTACTACCAACCCAGAAGTTTCTTCTGTTCGCGACTCAGACCGTATTTTGGGTATTTTAGCGTCAAAATCACGCCGCGCAGAAAAAGGCGAAGCACCAATTAAAGAACACCTATTGCTAACACGCTATAACCCAGGCCGTGTAACGCGTGGTGATATGCTAAGCATGGAAGATGTTCTGGAAATTCTGCGTATTCCTTTGATCGGTGTTATTCCTGAAGACCAATCTGTACTGCGCTCTTCCAACCAAGGCGAACCCGTTATTCTGGATACAGAGTCTGATGCAGGCCAAGCCTATGATGATTGTGTTGCACGTATTTTAGGTGAAGATCGCCCTATCCGTTTCATTGAAGAAGAGAAAAAAGGTTTCTTAAAACGCCTATTTGGGGGGTAAATAATGGCTTTATTGGATTTCTTTCTGTCGAGAAAAAAAACGACAGCGAATATCGCAAAAGAGCGATTACAGATCATCGTTGCAGAACGCCGCCGTGGTGATAGCGAGCCCCCATATCTTGCAGATATGAAAAGAGATATTTTGCAGGTTATCTGTAAGTATGTCCAAGTTGACCCTGAGATGTTATCAGTGCAATTTGAGCAAAAAGGGGATGATATTTCTGTTCTTGAACTAAACGTTACGTTGCCAGAAGGTGACGACATAAAAACGACAACAGAAAAATAATTCGTGAAAGAAAGCCGCTGTCTAACTTTTGTTTCATGCAATAGCTTGCGGCTTACTTTTTATGATTTAGCCCAATTAATCAAATGGTTACATGATGATTTCGCTAAAGGAAAAACCTATTCCTTTTATAATTCAAATTTAATTTCCATTGTTATCAGTTTTTTTAAACCTTCTGGCGGTGCTCCTACTGAGCGGCTTTTCTGTACAGCTGATAACGCAGCTTGGTCGAGCGTATTATGTGTTGAGGAATTAACTATACGCACCATCGTAATTTCCCCTAATGAGGAAAGTTGAAAACTTACTTTTACAACTCCTTGGATATTGGTATTTCTCGCTTTTCTTGGGTAACGTTTATGTCGTTCAATTTCACTACGTAATTTATCAATATAGCTTTGATAAGTTGAATCTATTGCATTTCCTACCGAGGTCGTCCTTTGTGCTCCCTTCTGGCCTGCCGCATTAGATTGATTATCGTTTTTCCCCACATGCTGCTCTTGTTTTACATCATCATTTTTTTCACTTTTTTGTTGCGGCTCTTTCTGCTGAGTAACCTTTTTATTAGTTTGTTTTTCCTCTTTCTGTTTGATGACTTTTTTCTGATCATCAGAAATTTTATTTTCATCGCTATGTGAACTTTTTTTATTAGCAACTTTAATTACTGCATTTTCATTTTGTTGTGATTCAGCAAGTAAGCCCCCTGATAGCTTATTATTTAATATTGTATCGTTTGCTTGCTTTTCAATTACATTTTGCATCAATGAAACAGAAACAATAGCTGCTTGTATTGGTGTATAAATTTGTGCAGAACGTGTTTTTTCTATACTTAAACAATAAAAAACGATGCCAAAATGGAATAATAAAGAAACCATAACAGCAAAATTAAAACGTAAAGTAAGCATTTTAATATCCCTAACAACCCTTCGCCAATACTAAAATACAGCGGCATCAGCGAAGGGGATCCCTTTTAGAAGCGACTTGTTACATTGAAACGCACAGTCCTACCCGGTGCAGGCATCATACTGCGGGTTAATGGGTCTATATAATATTCATCAAATAAGTTTGTGGCTAATAATTCAAATGATAGGTCTTTATTAAACTGATAATTAACATAAGCATCAGCGGTAAAAACGGCATTCCAACTCATCGGGTCATTGTTTAATGGCGCATACTGGTACGGGTATTTATCCATCATTTCCGCTTCATCTTCATTTTTTGCTTTGCTGTGATAACGCATGCGGCTACCCACTTCTAAACGTTCATCTAAGAAGCGCAAACCTAGGTTGGCATGAATGCTGTACTTAGGTTGCAATTGAGTACGCAAATAGCCGCCAGGGAACCCTGCTGTTGTACACTCTGAGCCACCAAATTGGTTATAGGGATCCATTACCATCAATGAAACTTCATCACAAACCTCATTTTTTAAGCGGTAATCCACACCTAAGTCACCGAATACCCAGCCATTATCATAACGCGCCAACAGTTCCAAACCGGCCGTGTTATGTTTATCAACCTGCGTAAAGACTAACCTGTAGTTCCTATCAAATGCGTTTGTAACAACCGTGTTATAGTAGTTTATGCGTAAATCAGCATGGTTTTCTGCCGCGACGAGACCTTGGAAATTACGCACATATCCCAGTTCTATCGTATGGCTGCGTTCTGGCAAATAAACCGGTGGCGTGTAATTCGGCTCTCTTCCCCCCGAAAAACCAATAGTGTCTTCAAAGATACTTGGCA
>NZ_JAMPPE010000012.1:0-139930 GCF_028480905.1 Providencia sp. PROV156
TTTTTTTGAAATCCTTCTAGAATTAAAAGCGACTCTTTGGCTTCATTTAAAGCAGATGTGTATCCTGGATCCTCATCAACCAACACCTCTAATTTTTTGATATCTATTTCTCGTTGAGCAATCTGTTTACGAATGATAAATATCTCCTTGGGATGACCTGAGAGCGTGAAATACCCACAGGGTAAACCAGATTGGCATTTCATCGCAAAAGGGCATCCCCAACGGCCAACATCGCGTGTACAGCAACCTAATTCGAGAGGATGGAGTAACGCATGTCGTGATATTAATTCAGATGCTTCTTTATCTTTTTGTGATGCAATTAAAGCAGCATGAGCGGCTTTTAATTCAGGTACAAATGAACCAGAAATGGTACTGGTTATATAATTAGCAACCTCTTTATTAGTTTGGCCATAGGTCTGCAAGTTTGTTTTAAAATTAGTTTCAATATTTACCGTTGGGTCGATCAGCATCATCCCAGTTTCTTTAAGGAACGAATTTGAGTGATTCAAGTCTGGTACTTGAACTGAAGTGTTTTCTCTACGGTAAATTGACAATTGATGATCAATGCCGGTTTGGCTTTTATCAGAACGGTCCTCTAACATCATTGCTGATAAGGATGCAGCACGAAAACTTTGCGATTCAGCCACGTACTAAATTCGTAACACGTACTCGAGTCAATAGGGGCTAACAGTGCTATCTAGCTGATATTTTATCTTTCATGAAGTTATTCCTCATTACGTCACGTTTAACATAATATGCATTATGCGAACCTAAGTTGTAGAGGCTCAATGCTAATGTCTAATCCTGGCTCAATCTAAATGTCTGCACTATATTTATCTATGGGGTTAACCTTTCTTTTTTCGACGTGGGGAAAGAAAAAGGATATTTCAACTTTGCTGAAAGGCGGACATTTTAACTTAGCCTTGACATAAGTGTGAAACGAAGAAATACAGCGTTTTGGCTGGTTAATTCCGTGTTGGTTCTTTTTAGCTTCGTTATAGTCGTTCATGAACTTAGCCATTGCCAAAAATGATTTTTCACTAATCCAAACAGTTTTCACCTAATTCATTCCCTATAAATTATCGCTGAAAGATTCTTTCGTCTTCGACCATTAAACTATTAAATTGCTATTAGATCGAACAATTAAAACCCTGTCAACCAGTGGCGCAAGCGCGGTTTCGTGGCACTTAATATGTCCCCCCATTGTATCGGCGAATTGGTATTTAATTTCCTTTGAAAAATCGGCGTGTCGCCTCACATATCTATCGACATAAAAGTTGAGAAATTTGATTTAAGATTAACCAATATGCTACTATTCTGTCTACATAAAACAACATAGGTTATTGAAATAAATGTCTAATATAATTTATTTAAAGCTAACTGGTGAACGACAAGGTTTAATTTCAAGAGGCTGTGGAACTGAGGATTCTATAGGGAATAAATTTCAATTAAATCATCAAGATGAAATATTTATTACTCAGTATTCTGAATCAACATCGCGTATGCAAAATATGACTCACCATCCTGTTGATTTTATTAAGATGATTGATAAATCAACCCCACTGCTTTTAGTGGCAAACTCTAATAATGAAAAGCTTCAATTAGAATTGAGTATTTATAAAACGACAACAAATGGAACCATAGAAAAGTATTTAGTTGTTAAAATTAATGAAGCCTACATTATCAATCGCAATGTTAGAATACCTCATTCAATCAATAGCAATGATATGCAACCAGAAGAATCATTTTCAATTATATATAGGGATATTACATATAATCATATAACTGCAGGAACATCAGGTTATAGCATTTGTGAACAAAGCCTTTAATAGTAATAAGGTTTTTATCATCATGAAATTTTGAAAGATAAAAACCTATTATTTAAATTAGCTTTTTCTTTATTTTAGCTTATTATAAATGATATTTTTCAGAATGAACATCCCGATAAATAAAATCAGAAAAATAATTAAAGTACCCCCCTCACTTTCAATCCCTAGATCTTTTAGGAAAAAATAGATCGATACAGATATGGTAGCTGAAAAAAACAAGTTTACCCAAATAAATAACTCTAAAAAAATCAAATCTAAAATACCACTAAGAAAATCACGCATGTTATTTACCTGTTCTAGCATTATTAATTAACTCATTAAAAGCCAAGTATAAATTATCTAAAACCAGCTTGTTATCCCCTGAAGAAATTAAATTTAATATCTTTTCAAAGAATGGTTCAGCAAAATAATATAACATATTAATGTTTTTTTCTTTTAACTTATTAAAAACAACCGGATGATTTCTATACAGCCTTCTGGATGAAGCGGACATTTTTTCAACAATTCCATACCCAGATAGAACTAAAATAGGAGTACCTAAGGAACCTCTAATGACTGCCGCTTTAGATAAGTTATTTAGAATAATAATTGCAATAAGATTAGATAGTGTATATACCAATATATCTTTAACTAGCATTTTTGCTGAAAATCTTTCTAAAATATTCTGTGGACTTTTATAATTAAAGTAAGGGCTGAAATTTGTTGCATTATTTATAAATCCTGACAAAGTTGAATACAACTTGCTTCTAAAATAATTCTTTATTTCCTGTGATATGGTTTTATCTTCAATTAGCCCATTATCTACCAAAACTTTTAATATGACTTCTAATTTCTCATTGGATGAAATATCAATAATTGAATTAAAAATAGTTGATACTAAATCGGATATTACATCATAATATTTAAATGGTGAAGTTACAATTCGATATAAAATTATTAGTATTTGTAATTCTTCTTCATTCATTGTCTGCCTTAGGGCTGTTCTTAACGGAATTAAATTATGTTCAAAATAACGAGAATGAAAGGGATTTAATTTAGATGGATTCATAGAGAACTCTCTCAACGATGCTCTACTTACACCTTGATATATATCATTTACAACACTTGCTCCTAATTCTGCCGCATCATCAGTAAGCTGCATCCATTGTTCAGTATTTTTAGAGCGATATATCCATCCTTCATCAAAATCTTCCATTGCCATTTTTGTTTCCTTTTGATTTATTTTTTAGTTGTTAATGCATTATAAATTTCACTTAGGTTATATGCAATCAAAACCCTTTTAACGATATCCGCTCCCGCTGACGTAATGAACGGACACCGTTTTCTGGCTAAATACCCTAATGTCATCAACTGCAGTAGCCAATGGATATACGGGACTATTTTTTAAAGCGACTTTAAGCTTTATCTGTTATCAACAAATATTAAAATGCAATACCATGCCACTTAACTCAATTTTCAATTTTATACCAATAATTGGTTCTTGGAGCTCAACTATGAAGATACCTGCTCGATTAGCAAGTAGCCTGCTGGTTGCTACATTATTTAATTCTCATTATATTTTTGCAGAAACCTTATTAAATCAACCTGTTGAACTTAACCACGCAACTGTATTCTTACGTGGCGCCGAATTAGATAACACCGTGACACTGTCACTTAATAAGGGTGAGAGTTCCGTTGTTCTCACTAATATTGCGAATAATATTGACCCGCGTACATTATCGATTAATCTTAAACATGATGATGTGGTTATTCGCTCCGTTAATCTTCAAAAAATAGCAACTGAAGCTAATTATCCAATTGCTATTGTTGAACTTTTGGAACAGAAAAAACTATTAAGTCAGCAAATAGAAACATTGAATATTGCAATTAAAGTAGGTGAAGAACAATTAAGCTTATTGAAAGATCACCGCTTTTTTGGGGAAAATACAGAGCAAACACTAGAAGAATCCGCCCAAAAATTAAATTTTATGCGTCAGCAGATGTCTAATATTTTACAAGATCAACAAGAACACCAGTTGGAATTAGTTGAACTGCAAGAAAAAGCCGCGTTATTGCAGGCAAAAATTGATGAAAATATGCCCTCTTCAATTGGCGAACAAAGCCAAATTGTCTTATCTATCGATGCGAAAAAGCCAGTTACCACAGAGTTGCAAGTTTCTTATTTAACACCTGATGCTGCTTGGTCTCCGAGTTATGATCTCCGTAGCTTAAATTCGCAATCCCCTATTGTTTTAACGTACAAAGCGGATATAGTGCAAAATACAGGCATTGATTGGGATAAAATTAACTTAACACTTTCAACGATTAACCCCTCTAAAAATATCATGCCTTCTGTCTTACAACCTTGGCGTTTGTCCGTTTATGATAATAATGCTCAAATAGCGAGTCAGGCTCGAATGAGAATGCCTGCAGCCCCAGTGGCAATGTATGAAGAAAGTCATGTTAGTGAGAAGAAGACAATCAATTCAGGAATAGCAGACTTTGTTACAACGTCTAATAACGGTATCAATTTAAATTACGAAATCGCCCTGCCTTACTCGCTAAAAAGTACGGTCAAGCCGAATTCGCTCACCATCAAACAACAACATATTGATGTTAAATATAAATATACCGCCACGCCAAAATTAACTGAAGAAGTGTTCTTACAAGCGAATATTGAAGATTGGCAATCACTTAACCTATTGAATGGTAATGCTAATATATATTATGGAAATACTTATATAGGCAATTTCATGGTCAATGCTAATCAATTGGTTGACTCATTGGTAGTACCTTTTGGGGTCGATAAGAATATTCAGGTTTCCCGTGAACCAAATGAAAAAATAAAGAAAAAACCGAGTTTTATGGGGTCAACAATCCAACAAACAGAAAGTTACTTGGTTAAAATAAAGAATATGCATACGAAACCCGTTGAAGTAACAGTTTATGACCAAATTCCAGTAAGTGAGGATAGCGATATAAAAGTGTCTGCAATAGAGGATAAAAATGCGGTCACCAACAAAAGCACCGGTGAAATAACATGGGATATCACCTTAGAACCTAATGAAGAAAAGCAAATCTCATTCAGTTATACATTGAGCTACCCAAAAGACAAACAAATATTGGGGTTGTAACAATTTTTGTGGTTCCCAATAGATAGCGTTAAAATGAAATCACGCTAACACGACAATAACAACTATGAGGTTTTCAATGATTATTTTAGTAACGGGTGCTTCTTCTGGTTTTGGTGAATCAATTGCCCGTCGATTTATCAAACATAATTACACTGTTATTGGTACAGGACGTAGAACAGAGCGTTTAGAAGCCCTCCATAAAGAGTTAGGTGATAAATTTTATCCGTTAACTTTAGATATCCAAGATAGAAAAGCTATCCATGATTCGATTGCAAATTTACCTGCACATCTCAAAAAAATCGATGTTTTAGTGAATAATGCAGGTTTAGCATTAGGTTTAGAACCTGCATTTGACGCCAATCCTGATGATTGGGACGTTATGATTAATACGAATACCAAAGGTTTAGTCAATATGACCTACGAAGTATTGCAAGGCATGGTTGCCAACAATCACGGTCATATTATTAATATTGGCTCTACGGCGGCGAGCTGGCCTTACAAAGGTGGCAATGTTTACGGTGCAACCAAGGCTTTTGTTAAACAGTTTTCACTTGGTTTACGTGCTGATTTACAGGGGAAAAAAATCCGAGTGACTGATATTGAACCAGGCCTAGTCGGTGGAACAGAATTTTCAAATATTCGCTTTAAAGGAGATGATGATAAAGCGGCTAGTACTTATCAAGGCGCTGACGCTCTAACCCCTGAAGATATCGCGGAAACGGTATACTGGGTTGCCACATTACCTGCACATATGAATGTAAATACATTAGAATTGATGCCTGTTTGCCAAACTTTTGCAGGTTTAACAGTACATAAACAGATTTAATTTTTAGTACTATTCTATACAGACGCACTGACACTTTTTTAGCTATACTCAGGTTATCGGTCCTGTTTAGTAAGGAATTTACATGAGTTCACACAAAATGTTGAAAACTGGCTTAACTGCGATTTGTTTATGTCTCCCTTTACTTTGGGCTACATCGTCTTCTGCGGCACAATCCACGACATCATGCACTGCAGGCAGTACTTGCGTTTCTGTGGGCAAAGGCGATGACTCTCTTAATAAAGAGCAAGCGCGTCAAGAAAAGGAACAATGGGATGATACCCGTATGTTGCGCAAAAAGGTTAATACTCGTACCGAAAAAGAGTTTGATAAAGTAGATCAGGCTTTTGATGCAAAAGATAAATGCGAAAAAAGCCTCAATCTAAATGCTTACTGGGAACCGAGCACTAAACGTTGCCTTGATGTAAGTAATGGCCGTCCAATTAATAATCCATAACCTTATAATAGGTTGTCTTATGGAGCTGTTGATCAAGGAGAGAAGATGAAAAAGAAATTGTTGTTACCCTTATTTGCATTGGTGCTAGTGCCAGTTTTTGCCCAAGCTTCATGTGAAAGTGTGATTGAGGAAATCAAACAAAAGATTATCAATAATGGCGTTCCTGCTGATAACTTTAGTTTGGTTGCAGTGCCTAATGATGAAGTTGACTCGTCTAAAGGCCAAGTTGTCGGGCACTGCCAAAATGATTCTTATAAAATCATTTATACTCGTCACTAGGTTACAATTTAGATAGAATCAAGGGCGCTATTTGATGATGGCGCCCTTTTTCTTTATTGCTTATTAAGCAATTAGTTAGGAATAGCGATAAGTTCTTGCAGTTTATCTGTATTGAGGTAATGCCCTAACTCTTTTTCTTCAGGGCGCAATAAATATGGAATTTCTCCAATTAATGGAGCCTTAATATGATGTTGCAACCGGTCAATTATTTGGGCGTAGTGTGCCAACCCTGGGTTGATGCGGTTTGCCATCCAACCTATTAATGGTAACCCATCGGCTCGAATTGCATCAGCGGTTAATAATGCATGATTAACACAGCCATGTTGAATACCGACGACTAAGATAACACCGACCGGCTGATCTTTTAACCAGTCTGCATAAAAAGTATTATCATCAAGTAGATAGCGCCATCCCCCATTACCTTCGATAACAACCATATCGCATTGATGATGTAAATGGTCTAACCCATGCTTTATTTTATTAAAATCAATGCTATTTTCATGACTGTAATTATCTGTGATACGCACAGGATTAACTTCATCATAGGAAACAAGGTCTTGAGAAACACTGTGGATTAGCAATGCATCTTTATTTCTGATTCCTTCAGGGGTATCAATGCATTGATCCGCAATAGGTTTATAGCCCACGGCTTTAATTCCTTGGCTATTTAGTGCTTGCAGGATGGCAAGCGTCGATACTGTCTTCCCGACATCTGTATCTGTCCCGGTAACAAATAGATTGATCATGGTCTTTTTCTATCCTGAAGTGACAGACTTATACAGCAATAAGCTGCAAAAATGATATGGATTCAGTTTATTGGAATGGGTAAGTGAGAAGTTTGCGTTAGCTCAATTTTGTGTACGATAGTATAAATATTATCGAATTGTTTTAGCCTTGTAATAGTTGTAGTAGTAGAGAACCATCATATAACGCTCTCTGTATTAATGACGTTTCACTATCCTTAACGGTAAATATGGATTTTTCTATTACTAAATTAGATGAATATAGAGGGATTGTATGTTTGTTTATATGATTATGTAAACATTCTAAAAATAACTCAGAATCTTGATTCAATGGGGAGTTTACCAAAATTAGCTCGCTCCCTAATAAATTCACCATCAATCCTAATGGTTTTGCCAACCGTTGAGCAACCTGATTAATAAGATAAACACAAAGGCTATCGTTTGATATTGCTCCAGAGCAAATGTTATCAATTGAGATATTTTTCTGATGTAAATGCGAATCAGGGTAGTTTATTAGCAAACTTTCAGCTAGGTGTAATATTGCAGGAATAGAAGTTTGGGTTTCCAAGCAACCATCGCTACCACAATAGCAAAAGCTATGGTTACAGGGTTCACATTGGGTATGGCCGAACAAAATAGGCCGATGGGTATTTGTATCTAATGTTGTTCCATGGCTTAGCACCATGACATTAACAACATCTTGTAGCTGTAAGTAAATAATATTTTTTTCTTTTCTTTTCTCTTGATGAGAGAAATGATCCATTAACGCTAAAGCATCCACAGGAGGGTGTAAATAAACTGGTAAACCGGTTTGCTTGGTAAGAGATTCCGCTATGGCCAGTTGGTGGATTTTAAAAGATGGATGCTGATAAATAACACCTGTATGAGGATCTAATATACCATCAATAAGAATGCTAATTGCAGTGACTCTTTCTAATATTTTTTGATTGCTAGCAAAAAATTGACTGATTAATTCAGTAAGCGAATCCATGAATTCACTATTGCCTAACGGTGTGAATGGATATTCTGTTTGAGCCAAGGTAACTGCGTTAATTTCTTTCAAGGAAATAATCAGTTTCTGGCCTTCAATACGGATCGCTAGAAATTGCCACCCTTCACTTTCAATTACCAGCCCTACAGCTGGACGCCCACGTAAACCAAGCACTGGAAACTCTAACTCTTTGATTAAGTGAGCATCCATAAGTTCACGTGTAATTTTAGTGATACTGGCAGGCGCAAGCTGAGCCTGTTTTGACAAGGCAATACGCGAAATTGGACCATGTTGATCAATGATACGATATACAATACCCGTATTTAACTGTTTGATTTGGTCAATGTGACCAGTTTGATTCACCATGGTAATAATTCAATTCCTTTATAAAGCAATGAGTTATTATGCCTTAATCTGTGTATGAATGATTTCGTTTACATTGAAAATGTGAACTAGCTCACTCTTGGTTGCCAACAATGTTGGCCATCAAAAGATTTGTTAATTTTTTGGCTACGGCAGGTAATGTTCTACGAGTATTGTAGACTAACCAAACTTCAGATGAAGCATTAATATTAGTGAGTTTTAAGTATTTTACACCATCAATTTTCATTCGTGTGAATGATTCTGTAATCACAGAAATTCCCATTCCCGCGGAAACTAATCCTAAAATGGTCATGGCTTCCCCCGCTTCTTGAGAAATGGTGGGTACCACTCCCGCAGATGTTAACAATTGATTTATTTCATCATATAGTGCGGTACCAACATCACGTTCAAAGAAAATGAATGGATAATCAGCAAGTTGTTGAATATCAACACCAACATCAATAAATTCTAATAATGGATGGCCTTCATAGACGGCAACCATAAATGGTTCTTTAAATAATAGTTGGTAATCCAATTGTTCTGGTAACACCGTATTTCTCATAATACCAATATCAATTCGCCCCGTAATTAATGGCGCTATCTGTTGTTTGGTATTCATCTGATGCATATGAATAGAAACTTCAGGGTAAGCTTCCCGATACTGCCGTAAACTCATGGTAACTTTGTGCATAAATGGCGTAGTTGACGTAAATCCAATAGATAACTCCCCAAGTTCGCCTTTTTCCATGCGAGCTGCTTTTGTCGCAGCCGCATCGACTTGAGCTAAAATTTGATATGCCTCTTTTAAGAACATTGCCCCCGCAGGCGTTAACGCAACGTTTCGATTATTCCTTTCTAACAATTTTGCATTAACTTTCTCTTCAAGCATTTGTATTTGCTGGCTTAAAGGGGGCTGTGAAATATGCAGACGTTCAGCTGCCTTGCCAAAATGAAGCTCTTCAGCGACAGCAATAAAGTATCGAAGATGTCTAAGTTCTATACTCATCTTTTGGTTAATACCCATTAATATGTTTAAAGTATTATTATTAATAATTAATATATTAGACAAAAAACTAGAAAGTTTCTATTCTTTGATCGAAATCAAACGTGTTGGTATGACAAGGAATAAACATGGAACACTCACAAAATAGCCTCACATCTGAGCGGCCTAATGAAGGAATAAGAACACCCTTGCAGGGAAATACCACACCCAAAAAACATTATATACAAAGAGATGATGCGCTGTATTTACGTGTAACCTTATCTTTTTTTACGGTGGGCTTTGCCACATTCGCTTTGCTATATTTTGTTCAGCCAATATTACCTATGCTGTCAGAGGATTTTAATATTTCCCCTGCAACTGCAAGCTTATCATTATCACTGAGTACTGGCTTGATGGCATTAGGTTTACTGATTACCGGGCCAATTTCAGATGCAATAGGTCGCAAAAATGTGATGGTTATTGCATTGGCTTGTGCTGCACTATTTACTCTGCTCAGTTCAGTCATGCAGAGTTGGCAAGGGATCTTAATTGCGAGGGCATTAGTCGGTTTATCGCTAAGTGGCGTTGCTGCTGTCGCTATGACTTATTTGAGTGAAGAGATCCATCCAAGTTATGTTGCGTTATCTATGGGGTTATATATTAGTGGTAATTCATTGGGTGGAATGAGCGGCCGTTTGGTGACGGGAGTGATTGCTGATTTTTATTCATGGCGTGTTGCCGTTGTGATTTTAGGTTCGTTAGCTTTGATCGCGGCTATTGGTTTTTGGCGCTTATTGCCCCCTTCTCAGCATTTCCGTGCGAGTTCTTTAAAACCTAAGAATCTATGGGTTAATTTGCATCTACACTTTAGAGACAAAGGCTTACCTTTTCTATTTATTGAAGGCTTTGTTTTGATGGGGGGTTTTGTCACAATGTACAACTACATTGGATATCGTTTACTTGAAGCGCCTTACTCTTTTTCTCAGTCTACTGTTGGCTTGTTATCCGTTATTTATTTAACAGGGACTTACAGTGCGACTAAAACGGGAAGTTTAATTCACAAGTATGGACTTGGACGAGTGCTCATAGCGTCTATTACTATGATGTTAGTTGGTATTTTAATCACACTATATTCAAATGTTTGGTTAGTGCTGCTAGGAATGACAATACTAACAACGGGCTTTTTTGCAGCGCACTCTGTAGCGAGTAGCTGGGTGGGACGCAGAGCTAAACGAGCACGTGGACAAGCGTCTTCTCTGTATTTATTTAGTTATTACGCTGGGTCAAGTATTGCAGGTACGGTTGGTGGCTTATTTTGGCAACACTTTGGCTGGAATGGCGTTGCGCTATTTATTGCTGGAATATTATTTATCGGCATAGTCATTGCTTACCGTTTGAAATCAATTTGTTATAACCAGTAGATTAGGAACTAATAAAGGTTAAACTACCATACCTTCTCGTGATTAGTAGATGATAAAAAAGTCTATTAATTACGAGGAAACCCAATGAAACCATTCTCTATAAAACCATTTTTAATTGCCCCATTACTCCTATGCTGTAGTTCTTTTGTTTGGTCCCATGGCTATGTCGAATCCCCTGAAAGTCGTTCATATTACTGCAAGCAAGGGGGAAATACCCACTGCGGAGCTGTGCAATATGAACCGCAATCTATTGAAGGCCAAAAAGGTTTTCCTCAATATGGCCCAGTTGATGGAAAAATTGCTAGCGCCGGTATTGCTGCTTTTTCTCCCTTAGACATACAAACTGCGAATCGATGGCAACGGGTTATCTTAAATTCACCTGATGTTAGGTTTAAATGGCACATTACGGCAAAACATAAAACGACAAAATGGGAATATTTCATAACTAAGCCAGACTGGCAGCCAAACGCCTTGCTATCTCGTAATCAATTTACACTAACGCCATTTTGTAAATTTGAACGCGTAGAGTTTCCAGAAGAGACTGTTGAGCACAAGTGTGTATTGCCAAAAAATCAAAAAGGTTACCATGTCATTTTAGCCATTTGGACGATAGATGATACGCAAAATGCGTTTTATCAAGTTATTGATACAGAAATAAATTAACGTCAAAGGAAAGCTTATATAAGAAAGGGGCAAGTGTTAAAATGCCTCACTTGCCCTTTTTGACTCTGATTTTCTTATAGATAAACACGAGAGTTTATGTTATTTATTGTTTATTACCTATTTGAATGTTGTAACTAAACTATGAAAAAACAAGATTTAATTAATACGTTCAATGAATTGGAATCACAAATAAACCAATTTAGCCTGTTGTTATTGGAACAATCAAAACAAGTTCCATTTACAGCTCATGTCTTCCAGATACCTTCAGTAATTAAAGGTGAAGAGAATAATGAGATAGAACAAATCTCAGTACAAACATTAGTTGGTCATGATGCGATACGTGAAACAGTAAAGTTAGTTAATTTATTGTTTTTACAAAACAAACCAGACGAGGTCAGCAACAAAGCCGCTATCCGTTTACCGGGGGTTATATGTGTACAAACTAATTTGCAAACTTATCGTAACTTTAATTCATTAATTTTAAAGATCAATGAGTTAAAAATGCATATAAAAGCCATTGTCACACAAGTTGACGAACCTCATCGATTCGAATTTATTCGTGATAGTTTACATGGCCTACTAACATTGAATACCTACCGAACCCTCTCTTCATTGATTGATGTCGATACGATTAATTTTGGCTGGGCGAATAAAAAAGTTATCAATAAAGTCACAAAAGAAGCAATGCTAGACCGCTTACAAGCAAGCTTAGAAAGTGGCCGCTGCCCTCTTCATTTACCAAAAGAGCACTGGCGCTTACAATTGGAAAATGAAATTCGCTTAATTGACGCCCTACCTTACAATGCGGTTTTAAAAACTCAACGGCCAGTCAAAGTTCAGCCAATCGCTCGTGTGTGGGATAAAGAACAACAGAAACAAACCCAGTTTGCTTGTGCAACGCCTTTATTTGTTTTTGCGCTTGAAAAAACGGTGGCAGAAATTAAAGTCGGTGAACTTCCCGATTACCATGCCAATAACATTGCAATCCGTAATCGGCCCAGAGCAAAAGCAGTTGAACTATTAATACCACGTTTAAATTTGTATATAGAACGCTAAAAAAACACCCATCTGTCAAACAGTATGGGTGTTATATAAAGCCAGTTTAATAAGCTAGCTTAAGATTTCATGCTGCCAACCATATCTTCTGGACGAACCCAATCATTGAACTGTTCTTCAGTTAAATAGTTTAGTTTCAGTGCAGATTCTTTCAGCGTCAGCCCTTCTTTGTGTGCTTTTTTAGCAATTTCTGCCGCTTTATCGTACCCAATGTGAGTATTTAAAGCTGTCACTAACATTAGCGATTCATGAAGTAATTTTTCAATACGCTCACGATTTGGTTCAATTCCAATCGCACAATGCTCATTAAAGCTACGCATACCATCAGCTAATAAGCGAACAGACTGTAAGAAATTATCAATTAGCATTGGGCGGAATACATTCAGCTCAAAATTACCGGATGCCCCACCAATGTTAACAGCAACATCATTCCCCATAACTTGTGCACATAACATAGTCAGTGCTTCACACTGTGTAGGGTTTACTTTACCTGGCATGATTGAACTGCCTGGCTCATTTTCTGGGATAGATATTTCACCAATACCGCAGCGAGGACCAGATGCTAACCACCTAACATCATTGGCAATTTTCATTAAAGAGGCAGCTAAGCCCTTTAAAGCACCATGTGCATGTACAAGGCTATCGCAAGTTGCTAATGCTTCAAATTTATTAGGTGCCGTAACAAATGGTTGGCCAGTTAATTCTGCGATTTTTTTCGCAACACGTACCGCATATTCAGGATGCGTATTTAAACCAGTCCCTACTGCTGTACCACCTAGCGCTAATTCACACACATGAGGAACAGAATTTTCAATGTGTTTTTCATTATGCGCTAACATTGCAGCCCAACCTGAAATTTCTTGGCCTAGCGTCAACGGGGTTGCATCTTGCAAGTGAGTACGACCGATTTTTACAATATCTTTAAATTCTTTCGCTTTTGCATCTAATGTTTGATGCAAAATTTTCAGTTCAGGGAGAAGATGTTCGCGGATTGCGACGACCGCAGCAACGTGCATTGCCGTTGGGAAAACATCATTTGAACTTTGACTTTTATTCACATCATCATTAGGGTGAATAAGACGATCATTACCACGTTGACCACCGAGAATTTCGCTACCACGGTTAGCTAAAACCTCGTTCATGTTCATGTTACTTTGCGTACCAGAACCGGTTTGCCAAATAGCTAGAGGAAATTCCGTTGGATGTTTACCAGCTAAAACTTCGTCAGCAGCAGCAATGATTGCATCGCCGCGCTCTTTAGCTAATAATCCAAGATCCATATTAACACTAGCAGCGGCTTTTTTAGTGATAGCGAGTGCGTGAATTAACGCAACAGGCATTTTTTCTACAGATATACGGAAATGTTCTAAAGAACGCTGCGTTTGCGCGCCCCACAATTGGTCAGCAGGTACTTCAATTGGTCCCATTGAGTCTTTTTCAATGCGAGTGGCTGCCATTACTATCTCCTTAGGTACATACACAGAATAATTGATTTTAGAATCATCTGCTTGCAGGTAAGCAAATAACCGAGCAGTATAATGCCACAAATTGAATTTCATTTATGAGACTTGGTCGAGCTTATTGTATTGTAGTGAAAAGGAAATCAGTTGATTTTTATGAAAAAGAGAATTTTGCTATGCTTAAAATGATAAACAAAGTCCAAAACTATGACTGGGGCAGTAAAACGGCCCTGACTAAGTTATATGGGATTTCAAACCCTGGTAGCTTACCTATGGCTGAACTTTGGATGGGTGCTCATCCAAAAGCAAGCTCCGAAGTTCTCGATGCGGAAAAAAATCAAAGTATTCCACTTAACGCCTTAATTGAAAGTGATCCTGAAGCCTACTTAGGTCAGCATGTCGCACAAACTTATCATCGTTTACCTTATTTATTTAAAGTGTTATGTGCTGCTCAACCGTTGTCTGTTCAAGTACATCCAAACAAAACTTATGCTGAAGTTGGTTTTGCTAAAGAAAATTCGGCTGGCATCCCACTAGATTCCCCAATACGCAATTATAAAGATGACAACCATAAACCTGAATTAATCTTTGCGTTAACACCTTTTAAGGCAATGAACGCGTTTCGCCCACTGAATGAAATCGCGCAATTACTGGATTTTGTTTCAGCTGCACATCCTGATATCCAATTATTTGTTCAAGACCCAACAAAAGAAAAGTTATCTCGTTTATTTGCACAAATTCTTAATTTAACAGGTGAACAAAAAGATTTAGCACTTGGCGTATTGAAAGCCGCTTTAAACAGCCGACAAGGCGAGCCATGGAACTCAATAAAGCAAATGGTTAGCCTATATCCTGAAGATAATGGGCTATTTACCCCTCTTCTTCTTAACATCGTTGAATTAGAACCTGGTGAAGCGATGTTTTTATATGCCAGAACGCCACATGCATATCTAGAAGGTGTTGGGTTAGAGGTGATGGCAAACTCAGATAATGTACTGCGTGCTGGGTTAACAAATAAGCACATAGATATCCCAGAGCTGATTGCTAACATTGACTTTAAGCCTACGTTTGCAAAGGATTTATTAAGTATTCCCGAAAAATCTGGAAATATCTGGAAATATAATATTCCAGTAGAAGATTTTGCATTTAATATATATTCTATAACCCACTCGGAAGTTGCGCTATCTAACAATAGTGCCTCAATTTTGTTCTGTATTGAAGGCCAGTTAGTTTTACATTCAAGTAATGATGAAATATGCATTAATTCAGGTGAATCTGTTTTCTTGCCTGCTTATGAGAAAAGCATAACCATTAATGGCAGTGGCAAACTAGCCCGGGTATTTAACAAATAGTGTCATATTCTGTATTTAACCGTCTTCATTGTATGAAGACGATTATATAAAACTTTTATAAATTTATAAGTACGGCAATAACGTGCTGAAAGGATGGATGTTTATAATGAAAAAGTCATTAGTCGCGGTTGGTGTTATTGTTGCTCTGGGGGCAGTGTGGACTGGAGCTTCATGGTATACAGGTTCTAAAGTAAAAGATGAACTTGATAGAGTAATTCTCAAAACCAACGATTTTTTTGCTGTAAATGTGCCTGAGTCAGGTTTGAATTTTAAAGTAGAAAATTATGAAAAAGGTGTTTTTTCATCTAAAGCAGATATCGTAATCACCTCTGCGGATTCAGTATCACCAGAAGACTCAATTGTATTCAAAACGAATATTGACCACGGTCCATTCCCATTATCACAAGTCGCTAAGTTTAATTTATTACCAAAATTAGCAGCGACGCAAATTGAATTAGCTAACAACGCGACGACAAAAGAATTATTCGAAGCGACTCAAGGTAAACCATTTATTCATGGTTCTGCTGTCATTGGCTATAGCAAAAGTATTGATACCAATTTAGAGCTGATCCCTGTCGAGTATAAGAAAGATGACGTTTCATTATCTTTCAGTGGTTCTAAGTTTGATGTATCAACAACTTCTGATCTTGCTGCCGTTGATGCAACTTTAGTCACTGATAATTTAGTTATTGGTAAAAAAGATAACTCTGAATCTATGACATTAAAAGGCTTAAAATTAGTCTCTAATGTAACAAAATCACAATATGGCTTCTACACTGGAACCCAGTCATTTGTTATTGCTGATACAGATTTCAACATTCCTGAAACTAAATTTTCTTTTAAAGATTTCAAAATTTCAAGCGACACCTCTATTACTGGCGAAGATGTGAAAGGGAATATTTCTTATAGCATCTCTGACTTAAAGGCATTAGAGCAAAACTTAGGTTCTGGCGAACTGACTGTTGCTATTGAAAAATTAGATGCTAAAGCATTAGGTAAATTCGTTGAACAATATAATGAAGCATTAGCTCAAGGCTTAGCTAATGGTGACCCAACTGAAGCAACAGAGCGTTTAGCGATGGAAATGATGTCTACAACATTGCCAGAGCTAATGAAAAGCAAGCCTGTATTCACTGTTAGCCCCTTCTACTGGAAAAATGAAGCTGGCCAAAGTTCAGTTGACCTAAACATCACATTTAATAAATGGAACCAAGATGAAATTACTGCGTTAGCAATGTCTAACAAAGTTGATGAAGCTATCAAGCAACTCATTACTTCTTTTGATTTCAATTTAAAACTGAACAAGCCAATGATCATCGAATCAATGACTCAAGCAATGATTTTAGATCAAGGTGTTCCAGTTAATGCTGATACTAAGAAAGAAATGAAAGGTATGGTTACTTCTGAATTTGAAGGTGTTCAGCAAATGCTGACTTCAGATATGTTCTCTTCTCCATTTGAAGAAATGTTTATGACAGATGAAGAACGTGCTGAAAAAGCTAAACAGAAAAAATCACCTTGGATGATTGATAGCGAAAATGATTTAACTATGACTATCAAATTTGCAGGTAATGACCTGACATTCAACAATGACAAATATACCTTAGCTGAGTTCCTCACTAAGATGAAAGTGATGTCTAACCCAGAAGATGCATTAGAATATGAAGCTGTACCTGCTCCAGATGCAGAACCAGCACCAGAAATGGAAGTTGAGCCTGAATTAGCACCACAAGATGCAGCGCCAGCTAACTAATTAATCTAATCGATACAATTTAGTCACAAAAGCCAGTTAATATGAAGTGACCCCATATAGCTGGCTTTTTTATTTGACACCCCACTTAAATGTGAGATACATCACATATAAAATGTAATTATTGATCATGTTTCACATTTTTCGTGATTTAAAATTGCTTTTAGCAAAATAAAAGCCAAAATGAGGATAGAAAATAGATAAAGGATCATTCCGTGATTAAAACACATTTACCTTTAACCGATTTACACCGCCACCTTGATGGCAATATCCGCCCAGAAACGATTCTTTCCTTAGCAGAACAGCATCACATTCAATTACCAGCGACAGAACTTGAAGCTTTGCGCCCTCACGTCCAAATTATAGGACAAGAAGCTGATTTAGTCGGTTTCTTAGCAAAACTCGATTGGGGAGTCGCTGTTTTAGCAGATTTAGAAGCATGCCGCCGTGTGGCATTTGAAAATGTCGAAGATGCTTTTAATGCTGGTATCGATTACGCAGAGCTACGCTTCTCTCCATACTATATGGCCATGAAACACCAGCTACCTGTAGAAGGTGTCGTTGAAGCTATTATTGATGGCGTGCGTGCTGGGTGCCAACAATTCGACATTAAAATTAATTTAATTGGAATTTTGAGCCGTACTTTTGGCCAACAAGCCTGTACAACTGAATTACAAGGACTATTCGCTCATCGTCATCACTTATGTGCTTTAGATTTAGCTGGAGATGAACTAGGTTTCCCTGGAGAGTTATTTGAGTCACACTTTATCAAAGCTAGAGATACAGGGTTAAATATCACTGTTCATGCAGGTGAAGCGGCTGGAGCGAACAGTATTTGGCATGCTATCAATGTATTAGGTGCACAACGAATTGGCCATGGTGTAAAAGCAATAGAAGACCCTGCTTTAATTGAATATCTAGTAAAACATCAAATTGGTATGGAAAGCTGTTTAACATCAAATATTCAAACAAGCACTGTGCCATCCCTTGCTAAACACCCATTAAAAACCTTTTTGCAACAAGGTGTATTGGCTTCAATTAATACAGATGACCCAGCAGTTCAAGGTATTGAGTTACGCTATGAGTATGAAGTTGCAGCCCCGCAAGCAGGTTTAACTTCAGCAGAAATAGAACAAGCGCAACGTAATGGCCTAAGTATGGCATTTTTATCTGAAAGTGAGAAAAAAGCGCTCTTACATAAAGCCGCTACCCGTTAATTTAAATGTTATCAGGGTATTTATTATAACCCTGATAACTCTCTCAAACATTTCACATCTCTTTACACACCAATAGACCGTCATCATTAATCAATTACTTCCCTCTCTAGTTAGCTTTTTTATACTTAACGTATAAATACTGTTGTTAATGTATCAATTATAAAGCTCTATTGTATGTTGTAACTAAATAAGTACCCTTATAAATAAACAGCAAAAAACATGAGGGGTTACTAATCCCCTCAATATTTGTGCTTATTTGGTCGATAATCGTTTAGCATAACGCTGTGCAAGTACAGCACTGACCATAAGTTGTATTTGATGGAAAATCATCAGTGGCAATAAGATGACCCCTACTGTCGCAGCAGGAAACAAGACGTTCGCCATTGGGACTCCGTTAGCTAGGCTCTTTTTCGAGCCACAAAACACGATAGTAATCTCATCTTCTTTGCTAAAACCTAGCAACCGTGCAGCCAATGTATTGAATACAATGATAATAAATAAAATAACGCAAGTGACAACCACAATCATAAAGAGTGAAAATGCGTCTATTTTCTGCCAAATCCCCTCGACAACCGCTTCACTAAATGCCACATAAACCACTAACAATATTGAAGACCGGTCAGTCATATTCACTAACTTACGATTACGGTTAATCCAATTGGCAATCAATGGTCGAGATAAATGCCCCACAACAAATGGCAGCATCAATTGCATTAAAATAGACCCTATTGCATTGAGCGTATCCATGGCTTGGCTGCCATCAGCATCCATCAATAAACCCACTAAGATTGGTGAAAGAAAAACCCCAAGAATGCTTGACGCTGATGCACTACAAATAGCCGCGGCAATATTTCCCCCGGCCACCGAGGTGAAAGCAATTGCTGATTGTACAGTTGCAGGTAAAGCACATAGGTATAAAAAGCCCATATATACGGTAGGTGACATCCATTTAGGTACAATCACCGCAAGCCCTAAGCCTACGATAGGAAATACAATAAATGTACTCGCAAAAACCAAGAGGTGGAGACGCCAATGCCCTATCCCTGCCATTATTGATTCACGAGATAACTTAGCCCCATGCATAAAGAACAATAATGCAATTGCAGCAGTAGTTAAATATTGAAACCCCGTTTTTATATCGCCTTCACAAGGAAAAAGGCTGGCTAGAATGACAACGCCAATCATGATAAGTAAAAATGGGTCGATTCTCAGTTTAGCTAGCAAATTCATTCGATTATCCATAATAAAAGCCAGTTATGTTAACTGGCCTTATAGTGTGCGTTAATGACGTTAAAATATTGCTTCGATTGTGCGTTTTTCTTTTGCCGAACGTATACCTGCTTCAATAAGCTTCATAATATCTATTGCTTCGCTCGGTGTGACGGGGTTTGGTTTACCATGGCGAATCGCATCATATATCCCTTGATAATAACCACCATAATTACCGCGTTGGTTTGGCCACGATTGTGTTATAAGCTCATCACCTTGTGACAACGTCACGTTACCCATATTGGTATCAACTCCCCAATCAGCCCCTTCTGGTCGTTTGCCAGCTTTTAAACAGTCTTCTTGGGTATCTAAACCATATTTAACATAACTACCATTCATTCCATGAATAACATATATCGGTGTTGGTGCAGCAGCTAATGTTGTTGCATGTAATACAACCTTCTTATCTGCATATTGCAAAACGGCATGAAAGAAATCCACTGCCTGTGCATTAGGGCGGATCATAGCAAGATCAACGCTGATCCCTAAAGGCCTACCAAAATACTGCAGGACTTGATCCAACAAGTGCGGCCCTAAGTCGTACCAAATACCTGCTCCAGGAATATCAGCTTCACGCCAACGTTGCCTAACTAACGGGCGATAACGGTCAAAATGTGATTCATAATATTTAATATCGCCTAGCTTACCTTCTTCTAATATTTTTTTAACTGTTAAAAAACCTGAATCCCATCGGCGGTTATGATAAACCGACAGTAATTTTCCTGCTTGCTCCGCTTGTTGTTTTAATTGTTCTGCTTGTGAGACATCTAATGTAAATGGTTTATCGACAACGACGTGCTTCCCTGCTGCTAATGCCGCTTGAGCAAGAGGAAAGTGAGTATCATTAGGCGTAGGAATAACGACTAGTTCGATATCTTTATCAGCAAAAACAGCTTCCGGAGAGGCCGCAACATGAATATTTGGCCAATCTGCCTTAACCTTACTCGGGTCACTGCTAGAAATCGTTGTTAAATCATACCCTTCTAAAATACCAAGGAAGGGAGCATGAAATGTTTTACTGGCATAGCCATATCCGATGATCGCGACTTTAATTGGTTTAGACATTTAGACCTCATACAACGATAAACTCAGGTAGAGATAAAAAGTACCATCAGAAGGAATGAAATGGCAAATAAATCTATGATAGGATTGTAGATTGTCCAGCGAATTTGCCAAAATGGGTTTGATTAATTATGACTTCAGTTTATGACGCTAACCGCATCACTGGCTGGCTATTAGTTCCAGCGATCTATTTGTTATTAACCTTTTTAGCTGTTTGCAGTATGACTGTTATGTATTGCATTAAATTTTATGAGATTGTCACGACTGTTGATCATTGGACAAGTTTTATTCCTGCCGCTTGGTATCTGTCATTTGCCATCGCTGTTGGGATGACTATTTTCAGTATTCATGTACTGCAACTGATGTTTTCTCGCTCAAAGCATTTTCCCCGCCGTTTTATTATTTGGCTACTCATTTTATTATTATTAGGTATAAAAACCTTCGCATTTTCACCTATTGACGATGAAACCGCTTTGCAAGTCTTAGCATGGCCTTTAATTGGCGCGGGTTTCTTTGTCCCTTATTTAAAACGCTCTCAACGTGTGAAAATGACTTTCACACAAGATCGATAAGCATCACATAAATTGCTTGATATCATAATGATAGTTTAACTGGCTTCGGCCAGTTTTTGTTCTTTTTTCATTTCAGGCAATAGCATGACTGATTATCTATTACTCTTTGTTGGAACAGTGCTGGTTAACAACTTCGTTCTCGTTAAATTCCTTGGCTTATGCCCTTTTATGGGCGTCTCAAAAAAACTCGAACCGGCCATTGGAATGGGCTTAGCAACGACGTTTGTTATGACATTAGCGTCAATCAGTTCTTGGTTGATTGACACACTTGTCCTTATTCCTCTCGACCTTGTCTATCTGCGGACGCTAAGCTTTATTTTAGCGATTGCTGTTGTTGTACAGTTTACTGAAATGGTGGTCAGGAAAACGAGCCCAACGCTTTACCGTTTACTCGGTATTTTTCTACCTTTAATTACCACCAACTGTGCGGTTCTTGGTGTTGCCTTATTAAATATTAATATGTCTCATACTTTTATGCAGTCTGCCGTGTACGGTTTTGGCGCTGCTGTGGGTTTCTCATTAGTAATGGTTTTATTTGCCGCTATTCGCGAACGTTTAGCTGTTGCCAATGTTCCTGCTCCATTTAAAGGATCATCAATTGGGCTAATTACAGCTGGCTTGATGTCTCTCGCGTTTATGGGCTTTAGTGGTTTGGTGAAATTCTAATGATGTCTGTATGGATTGCTATCGGTATATTAGCCGTTTTTGGCCTGATATTTGGGCTGATGTTAGGTTACGCCTCATTACGCTTTAAAGTTGAAGCAGACCCTATTGTCGAACAAGTTGAAGCGATATTGCCTCAAAGCCAGTGCGGTCAATGCAGTTACCCTGGCTGCCGTCCTTACGCCGAAGCGGTTGCAAATAATGGGGAAATGATCAACAAATGCGCCCCTGGTGGCGAGCAAGTCATGCTAAAAATCGCTGAGTTGCTTAATGTCGACCCTCAGCCGATTGATGGCGATGAAACCGCGCAAAACCCCGTTCGTAAAGTGGCTATTATCGACGAAGAAAACTGCATTGGTTGTACTAAATGCATTCAAGCTTGCCCTGTTGATGCCATTGTTGGCGCAACCCGCGCCATGCATACTGTGATTGAAGACTTGTGCACAGGCTGTGACTTATGCGTCGCCCCTTGTCCTACAGATTGTATTGAGCTTGTTCCTGTGAAAACGACTACAGCCAATTGGAAATGGGATTTAAACACTATCCCAGTAAAAAATATTAGTGTTGAACCCAATGAACAGCTTGTCACTAAAGCAAGAGGTGAAACTCATGCTTAAGCTCTTTAATTGGTTGAAAAAAGATAATATTTGGGATTTTAAAGGTGGGATCCATCCGCCTGAAATGAAGCTACAATCTAGCCAAACACCGATGCGTATTGCATCAGTGCCCAATGAGCTGATTATCCCATTACAACAACATTTGGGCCCTGAGGGAGAGCTAATTGTTCAGGTTGGCGACTCCGTATTAAAAGGCCAGCCATTGACTAAAGGGCTTGGGCGTACTGTACCTGTTCATGCATCAACTTCAGGGGTGATCACTGCAATTGAACCTATGGTAACGGCACACCCTTCAGGCTTAAAAGAATTGTGTGTGCGTATTGCAGCCGATGGCCATGATACATGGTGTACTTTGTCCCCAGAGCCTAATTACGTTCAACTAACCCGTGCTGAATTACTGCAAAAAATTGAACAAGCTGGGATAGCCGGCCTCGGTGGTGCAGGTTTCCCAACAGCATCAAAATTGGCCGGTGGTCAAGATGCGATTAAAACATTAATCATTAATGCAGCTGAATGTGAGCCTTATATCACAGCTGATGATAGGTTAATGCAAGAACATGCACAGGAAGTTATTGAAGGCTGTCGTGTTTTACAGCATTTATTAACCCCAGACCAAGTATTAATTGGTATTGAAGACAATAAACCCGAGGCTATCCAAGCCCTAAAAGATGCTGTCACCTCGCAAGACAAACAAATATTCATCCGAGTTATACCAACAAAATACCCATCAGGTGGTGCCAAACAGCTGACTAAAATTTTGACGGGAAAAGAAGTGCCATCCGGTGCGCGTTCGTCACAAATTGGTGTGTTAATGCAAAACGTGGGTACTGTCGTCGCCATTAAGCGTGCGGTTATCGATGGTCAGCCATTGATTGAGCGTGTGGTAACCGTTACTGGTGAAGCAATCAGTAAACCGGGTAATTTTTGGACTCGTTTAGGGACTCCGGTTAAACATCTATTACAGCAATCAGGTTTTAACCCAGAGCCAGAACAAATGGTGATTATGGGGGGGCCTTTAATGGGCTTTACCCTACCCGACCTGAATGTCCCTGTCGTAAAAATTTGTAACTGTTTACTGGTTCCCACAATGGAAGAAATGGGACCTAAAGCACTAGAAGAAGCGTGTATTCGTTGTGGGTTGTGTGTTGATGCCTGCCCAGCAGGGTTACTTCCTCAGCAACTTTACTGGTTCAGTAAAGGAGATGAACACGAAAAAGCGCAAAAACATAATTTATTTGACTGCATAGAGTGTGGTGCATGTGCTTATGTGTGCCCAAGTAATATTCCGCTAGTGCAATATTATCGTCAAGAAAAAGCAGAAATTCGTGAAATAGCTCAAGAAGAGCGCCGTGCCGCTGAAGCAAAATTGCGTTTTGAAGCAAAACAGTTGCGTATGGAACGTGATAAGCAAGCGCGGGAAGAACGTCATAAAAAAGCTGCTGTACAGGTAGATAGCGCTGATAAAGATGCCGTTAATGCAGCTTTAGCCCGGGTTAAAGCCAAACAAAGTGCGACAACCGAACCAATTAAGATTGTTTCCGGTGAATTACCAGACAATAGTGCTGTGATTGCTGCTCGCGAAGCCCGTAAAGCACAAGCACGTGCTAAACAGGCGGAAAAACTGGCCAATACACCAGTAGAACCTACTGATATAGAGGCCACGGATGATCCTCGCAAAACCGCTGTGGCAGCCGCCATTGCACGAGCGAAAGCCAAAAAAGCCGCACAAGAACAACCTGCAACTGAGCCAGTCGCTAACGCAGTCACTGACACAGAAGTTGATCCACGTAAAGCGGCTGTCGCAGCTGCCATTGCACGAGCGAAGGCCAAAAAAGCCGCACAAGCGCAACCTGCAACTGAGCCAGTCGCTGACACCGTCACTGATGCAGAGGTTGACCCACGCAAAGCAGCTGTCGCTGCCGCCATTGCACGAGCGAAGGCCAAAAAAGCCGCACAAGCGCAATCTGCAACTGAGCCAGTTGCTGAAACGGTCACTGACGCTGAGGTTGACCCACGCAAAGCGGCTGTTGCGGCCGCCATTGCTCGTGCGAAAGCCAAAAAAGCAGCTCAAGCAGAACAACTCGCACAAGAAGAGCTTACACCCGCCGCGGAACAACCCATTGAAGAGGAAACCGACCCTCGAAAAGTTGCCGTTACCGCTGCGATCGCGCGAGTAAAAGCAAAGCAAGCACAAAAACAACATGAACAAACGACTACAGAGTAAGTGATAACGAGATGAAATTTAGGCCAATTGATGCGAAAAATCGCCGTTTAAAAATTGCTAGTGCGCCATTTACTCATAACAATCAAAGCACCAGTTTAGTGATGCTTTGGGTACTTTTAGCAGCACTACCGGGTATTGCTGCTCAAGTTTATTTCTTTGGCGTTGGCACCTTATACCAAATTATTTTAGCGGTGCTAACAGCGGTTATCACAGAAGCAGTTTCTATTCGTTTACGCCAACAACCTGTGGTTCCTGTACTAAAAGATAATTCCGCCATTGTGACCGCATTATTGTTAGCTATCAGCCTACCTCCGCTCTCACCTTGGTGGATGATCGTATTAGGGACATTTTTTGCTATTACGATTGCTAAGCAATGTTATGGTGGATTGGGGCAAAACCCTTTTAACCCTGCGATGGTGGGTTATGTCGTTTTGCTAATATCATTCCCTGTTCACATGACAAACTGGCTACCTCCGCATGAATTACAAAATATGTCGATTTCTGCACTTGATAGCCTATCCATTATTCTCAGTGGCCATACTCCAACAGGTATTACCCTCGAGCAACTACGTACAGGCATTGATGGCATGAGCCAAGCGACCCCGCTTGATAGCTTTAAAACGGGCCTACTGACTCATTCTATTTCTGAAGTATTACAACAACCTATTTTACAAGGTTCCTTAGCGGGAATTGGTTGGCAATGGGTGAATATTGGCTATTTAGTGGGTGGTTTGTTCTTATTACAGCGCCGTATTATTAGCTGGCATATTCCGGTTTCGTTCTTAGGTACATTGGCAGTTTTATCTATTGTTAGTTATTTAATTGATGATAGCCAACATGCGTCGCCATGGGTTCATTTATTGTCTGGTGCCACTATGCTAGGGGCATTTTTTATTGCCACTGACCCTGTCACCGCATCGACAACGCCTAAGGGACGGATTATTTTTGGTGTGATTATCGGTTTTCTTGTTTGGGTGATCCGTGTATACGGTGGTTACCCTGACGCTGTTGCTTTTGCCGTGTTACTCGCCAATATTACTGTTCCATTAATTGATTACTATACGCAGCCTCGTGCGTACGGTCATGGACATAAGTAAGGATAACCGTATGTTGAACACGATGAGACGCCATGGGGTAACGTTAGCCATCTTTGCAGCAGGAACCACTGCGCTTAGCGCTGCAGTGTACACGTTAACGAAAGAGACTATTGCTGAGCAAGCTGCTATTGTTCAGAAAAAACTACTCGACCAAGTAATACCAAGTGATTTATACGATAACGACCTCGCAAAAGAGTGTTATTTAGTCACTAATGAGGCCATACTGGGTAATAAACAACCTAGGCGCTTGTATCTAGCCCGTAAAAATGGCGAACCTGTTGCTGCTGCCTTGGAAACAACCGCATTAGACGGCTACTCAGGCGCTATACTTTTATTAGTCGGTACAGATTTTCACGGTACAGTACTGGGAACTCGTGTTACAGAACATCATGAAACACCTGGGCTTGGTGACAAAATTGAGACACGAATATCTGATTGGATTACTTATTTTAGTGGTAAAAAAATAACCTCTGATAATGACCCTAAATGGGCAGTTAAAAAAGATGGAGGTGAATTTGATCAGTTTACTGGGGCAACAATTACACCCAGAGCAGTCGTCAATGCCACTAAACGTACTGCGGTATTTATGCAACAAATTCCACAACAATTATCGAATTATCCACGCTGTGGGGACGAATAATGAGCGATTCATCTAAAGACTTATTAGTGCAAGGTTTGTGGAAAAACAACTCTGCATTAGTTCAATTATTAGGGCTTTGTCCGCTGCTCGCTGTGTCATCAACAGCAACCAACGCATTAGGGCTAGGCTTAGCGACCACATTAGTCTTAGTTTGTACTAATGTTGCAGTTTCTGCTTTACGTCGTTGGGTACCATCAGAAATTCGCATCCCTATCTACGTGATGATTATTGCCTCTGTTGTTAGTGCGGTACAAATGTTAATCAACGCATATGCTTTTGGTTTATATGAATCTCTCGGGATCTTTATTCCGTTAATCGTTACCAACTGCATTGTGATTGGACGCGCAGAAGCCTATGCATCTCGTAATCCTGTTGGGCTATCTGCCCTTGATGGGTTTGCTATGGGCTTAGGTGCAACCGCGACCTTGCTTGTTCTAGGAGCAATTCGTGAAGTTTTAGGGAATGGGACCTTATTTGATGGCGCTGACTTGTTACTCGGTTCTTGGGCTACCTCCCTTCGTATTGAAGTATTACATCTTGATTCTCCATTTTTACTCGCTATGCTACCGCCTGGTGCCTTCATTGGCCTAGCACTACTATTAGCTGCGAAATACTTAATTGATGAAAAAATGAAAAAAAGAGCCGCACGACAATCTGGTATTCAACCAGAACGTGAATATGAAAAACAGCAAGGTTGCGGCAGCCATATTTCTTAACAACGATATTTTGTGAGCAATGAATAAATCAAAACGCATTGAAATTCTAACTCGTCTACGGGATAACAACCCACACCCTACAACGGAGTTAGAATTTAACTCCCCTTTTGAGCTATTAATCGCCGTTTTATTATCAGCTCAAGCTACTGACGTGAGTGTCAATAAAGCGACAGCAAAGCTATATCCTGTAGCTAATACGCCTGAAGCTATTATGGCACTCGGTGTGGATGGAATAAAAGAGTACATTAAAACCATTGGCTTATTTAATACCAAAGCTGAAAGCGTCTATAAAACCTGTCAAATTTTAATCGAAAAGCACAACAGCCAAGTCCCTGAAAACCGAGAGGCTTTAGAAGCTTTACCGGGTGTTGGCCGCAAAACGGCAAATGTGGTTCTTAATACCGCATTTGGCTGGCCGACTATCGCCGTTGACACGCATATTTTCCGTGTCTGCAATCGTACTAACTTTGCTCCTGGTAAGAATGTCGTTGAAGTTGAAGACAAACTCCTTAAAGTTGTACCTGCAGAGTTTAAAGTAGATTGTCACCATTGGTTTATTTTGCATGGACGTTATACTTGTATTGCCCGCAAACCCCGCTGTGGCTCTTGTATTATCGAAGATTTATGCGAATTTAAAGATAAAATATATCCAGAAGATTGACCAAGATACTATTTTGAATAGGTTATAGATAAACGATACTTTTAATCATGAATCTAGCCGGTAACGCATTTTTTCCTTGCTCTAAGACTTTGTCTTACGTAACAATAGAGCCAAACCCAATATTAATTAAACGGTAAGTATGTTCCAAGACAACCCACTGCTCGCACAGCTTAAACAAAAACTACATGCCCAAACCCCACGCGTCGAAGGGCTGGTAAAAAGTACAGAAAAAGGCTTTGGCTTTCTCGAAGTTGATGGCCAAAAAAGCTATTTCATTCCGCCTCCTCAAATGAAAAAGGTCATGCATGGTGATCGTGTTATTGCTACGGTTCATACCGATAAAGACCGTGAATTTGCAGAACCAGAAGAACTGGTAGAACCTTTTTTAGATAGGTTTGTTGGGAAAATACAAAAGAAAGAAAATGATAACCGTTTATTTGTCATTCCCGATCATCCATTACTGAAGGATATGATTTCTTGCCGTCCTATCAATGGCATTACTCATGAGTTTAAGCAAGATGATTGGGTTGTTGCACAAATGCGACGCCATCCATTAAAAGGCGATAAAACCTTCTACGCTGAAATTACTGAGTTTATCACTGACGGAGATGATCATTTTGCACCATGGTGGGTAACGTTACGCCGTCACCAATTAGACCGTAATGAACCGCAAATGGTTGATAGCGAACGTGATGACCAAGGTATTGAACGAGTTGATTTAACTCACTTGCACTTTACGACCATAGACAATGCAAGTACTGAAGATATAGATGACGCACTCTATGTTGAAAAAACCGATAATGGTGACTTAAAACTGTATATCGCTATTGCTGACCCAACAAGCTATATACCAGAAGGTAGCGAACTCGATAAACTGGCTTTAGCCCGTGGCTACACCAACTATTTACCGGGTTTTAATATTCCAATGCTACCGCGCAAATTATCTGACGACCTGTGCTCTTTGCGCCCAAATGAACGTCGCCCTGCTTTAGTCTGCATTGCGCTCATCAAAGAAGATGGTCGCATTGACGATAATATTGAGTTTTTCAGCGCTTGGGTCGAATCAAAATCTAAATTAGTTTATGACGAAGTCTCTGATTGGCTTGAAAATACAGGCAGTTGGCAGCCAGCAAATGACACTGACAAACAACAAATTTTGCTGCTTAAAGAAATGGCAGATAGGCGTTTACTATGGCGCGAAAACAATGCACTCGTGTTCAAAGATCGCCCTGATTACCGCTTTGTATTAGATGACAAAGGAATTGTGGTTGATATCGTGACTGAACGTCGCCGCAGTTCTAATCGCATTGTTGAAGAAGCCATGATCACCTCTAACCTCTGTGCTGCCGCAGTACTGAAAGAAAAATTAGGATTTGGCGTATTTAATGTGCATATGGGCTTTGAACCCCTGCAAATTGACCAAGTCGTGCAAACGCTTAAAGATAACGGCATTGAAACAACGGCTGAATCATTATTATCACTAGAAGGCTTCCGCCAACTACGCCGTCAACTAGATGCACAGCCGACCCAATTCCTCGATAGCCGCATCCGCCGTTACCAAACTTTTGCAGAAGTCAAAGCTGAGCCCGGCCCGCATTTTGGTTTAGGGTTTGAAGCTTATGCGACTTGGACTTCACCAATTCGTAAATATACCGATATCGTCAACCACCGTTTAATCAAATCTATTATTGCTGGTAAACCTTCAACGAATAAGCCATCCGAAGAATTATCAATCAAGTTAGCCGAACGTCGTCGTGCAAACCGCATGGCTGAACGTGATGTGGGTGATTGGCTCTATTCTCGTTACTTAAAACCTTTTGAAGGTACGGGTACCAAATTCCCAGCTGAAATTATTGATATCACTCGCGGTGGCGTAAGAGTCCGTTTGGTAGATAATGGTGCTGTAGCTTTTGTTCCTGCGCCTTTTATTCATAGTGTTCGTGATGAGATCCAATGTAGCCAAGAAACAGGTAATGTACTTGTTAAAGGTGAAATAGCTTACCAACTTAACGATATTATCAATGTCACCATTAATGAAGTTCGTATGGAAACACGTAATATCGTCGCTAGACCAGCCGAATAACAGCTTTTCTGCTACTCTTTAAAGACCATAGTTTGAAACCTATGGTCTTTTATTTTTCTATCTACTTTTTTACAACCTAAAATTCGCATTAAACGTTAAACTGCAAACACTTTTCCATATTTTTTCCTGATTATTCTTATTCGTAAATTTACCTATCATGATATTTTGTTAACTGTTAAATCTGTATTAAGGGTCATTAAAATGAACACAGTAAGCAAACGTATTTTATCATTCATGGTGATAGCTACTGTCGCTATCAGCGTCAGTGCCTGTTCAAATATGTCTAAACGCGATAAAAACACAGCGATTGGTGCCGGTGTAGGAGCTGTTGGTGGTGCTGTATTGACAGGCGGAAGTTCCATAGGAACCGTAGGTGGTGCGGCTATTGGCGGAATTATTGGCCACCAAGTAGGCAAATAAATCTCATAATATCCTTTAGTCGCTCTCCTTAATCTAAAATAGCGTTCATTATGAACGCTATTTTATTTTTTATATCCGATAATCTATTAAACTATTGACGGCAAAAAGTGTACAAAGTACACTTGCAATTAATACAAAGGGAGGGAACCCTGTGAGTCACGCAATTGAATTTATTGAAACCAGCTTTTTTACCAAACAAATCCAATCTATCGCCACACAAGAAGAACTTAGGATATTACAAAATGAACTTATCGCATGGCCAGATAAAGGCGATATCATCCAAGGAACGGGTGGGCTTCGTAAAATTAGGATGGCAACTGGTAATAAAGGAAAAAGTGCAAGTGTACGAGTTATTTATTTCCTAGCTACAGCAGAAATTATTTATTTTATAATGGCTTATCCAAAAAATGTCAAAGATACGCTAAATGACTTAGAAAAAGCAGAATTAAAGAAACTAACGAAATTACTAAAAAATGAGGTATAAAATGAGTATATTCAACGAATTAAAAGCCTCTTTAGAAGAAGCTGTTGAAATAAAACAAGGCCATCAAAAAGCCGCTAATGTTACTCGTTACGAAATTACTGATGTCAAAGCTATTCGAGAACAACTGAATGTTTCCCAAAGCGAATTAGCTCATGCACTAGGAACTAGCCTAGATACAATTAAAAGTTGGGAACTTAAACGACGAAACCCAACAGGGCTAGCAGCTAAAATACTCATCGCCATTAAACGTAACCCAGCTTTATTTGCTGAGTTAGCAGCAATTTGACCACTTCTTCGTTATAAATGAGTGGCTTTCTAAGTAGCCACTCATGACAAACAGTAAAATTTTCGAACCTATCAGCCACCAGCTAACTTAACTTGAAAACCTTTCGCCTCAAGGTACTGTTTGATAACATCACGTTTATCGCCTTGAATTTCAACGTTACCGTCTTTGACAGCTCCGCCACAGCCACACTTCTTTTTAAGATCAGCCGCTAATTTAGCTAATTCGCTGTCTTCAAGGTCAAGTCCAGTTACAACACAAACCCCTTTTCCTTTACGACCTGATGTCTCACGGCGGATCCGCACAATACCATCACCTTTAGGCCTTTCAATTTTGGGTTTATCTTCAGCAATACGCCCTGTTTCTGTACTGTAAACAAGACGACTATTTGAATCACTCATAGCAAACCCTCAATAGACTGATTGATTTGTTGTAATGTGGTAGTTGGGTTTTCACTACGCGTAATCGGACGACCAATCACCATATAATCCACACCCGCCTTCACTGCATCTTGTGGTGTCATAATGCGGCGTTGGTCCCCAACATCACTTCCCATTGGGCGAATACCTGGGGTAACTAATTTGAAATCGGCACCACAAATTTGTTTTAAACGTTGGGCTTCATGAGCAGAGCAAACAACACCATCTAGCCCGCATTGTTTGGTTAATAAGGCCAAACGCTCTGCATGAGCAGCTGGTGACAGATTAATCCCAACACCAATGAGGTCAGATTCATCCATACTCGTTAATACGGTTACTGCTGTGAGTAATGGCGCCTCTTTACCATAAGGCTCAAGAGATTGGCGTGCCGCCTCCATCATACGAGCACCACCACTTGCATGAACATTAACCATCCATACCCCCATTTCAGCCGCAGCTGCAACCGCTCGGGCAACAGTATTTGGAATATCATGAAACTTCAAATCTAAGAAAACATCAAAACCACGATCATGGAGTGACTTAACAAATTGAGGACCATTAAAAGTAAACATTTCTTTGCCTACTTTTAAGCGACAATCACGTGGGTCAATGCGATCCACAAAAGCCAAAGCCTCATTAGCATTTTCATAGTCAAGTGCCACAATAATTGGTGAATGTGTGTGGTTCTCAGTTGAGGAAATCATTTCTTAGCCTTTAAAGAGTCGTTATTATTTAAAAAGTGACGCTGTCACTGCCCATCTAGCCCACGAATAGGTTTAATCGTGTCCCACGAGCGACAAGATGGGCAATGCCAATATAATGCACGTGATGTAAACCCACATTTATGGCAACGATAATCGGGTTTGGTACGAATTTGCTCCCCTACCATTTTTCGTAGCAAAATCAAACTTTCTTTTGCCCTTCCATCTTCAGCTTCTTCAAGATGGTAATCCATTAAACGATAAAATAAACGCATGGTAGGATGACGTTGAATTTGGTCATTAATATAATTTGCAGCGGCTTCGTGATTTTGCTTTTCAACAATAATATCCGCTAAATAAAGCTCTGCAATAGCCCCTGAGTTACCCGCAACACACTGACGTAGGTAATCTTCCCACTCATCGGCTTGGCCAGTATGTTGGTAGCAATCAAACAGCAAAGGTAGCGTTTCAGCGACGAGCTCTCTATCTTGCTCATAGACTTGTTTTAGGACATGAATTGCTTTGTCGTAATTACCTTGTTCGATGAACAAGCGCCCTTTCATAATTGAGACCCGAGCGCAGTGGTTGTCGGCTTGCTCTGCCTTATTTAAAAAGATCAGTGCATCTTCGAGATCATCGCTAGCAAGTTGTTGAGTCGCTAGTTCACAATAAAAATGTGCAATTTGCTCACGTAGCTCTGTATGCCCTAATTTAACCAGTTTACCTGCTGTTTCAATAGCTTTTGTCCAATCACTGGTTAATTGATAAATATTTAACAGGGATTGTAAGGCACTTTGTTTGAAATCGACTTCATCCGTCAATTGTTGAAACATGTTTTCTGCTCGGTCATAAACCCCAGCAGCCATGTAATCTCGACCGAGTTGTTGAGTTGCTAATAAGCGTTGTTCAAATGATAAAGCGGCACTTTCCACCAGCGACTGGTGAATACGAATGGCGCGTTCAACTTCACCACGAGAACGGAATAAATTTCCCAACGTGAGGTGTGCTTCAAAAGCAGAGCTATCTTCATTTTTTAGCATATCGAGGAATAAATCGACAGCTTTATCTTGTTGATTAGACAATAGGAAATTAACGCCTGTCACATAATCACGTGACAAGCGATTCGCATGTTGTTGCTTATCTTGTTGAGCACTTCTGCGCCCCATGTACCAACCGTAAGCAGCAGCAACTGGTAGCAGCAGAAACAGCAACTCGAACATACAGGATTATTCCTTGTTCTGAGTCGTCACTAATGAGGTTGAATCGGAAATATGACTTTCTCCAGCACCTAATTGTGATTCTAAACGTCTAATTTTACGACGTGCGTTTTTCAGGCTAACAATGACTCGTAAATAAAACACAGCACAAACTAGCCAACCTAGCACAAAACCGACACCAAAAAGTGATGCAAGAAGGGTCGATAATGAAAAATCCCCTTTTGCAATCAGGTAGTTAAATGTAATAACCTGATCATTGCTTGAACCTAGCGTAATCGAAATAATAAAAAAAGCGACCGCTAGTAATAAAATCAGAAAATATTTCACATTTATTCCCGTTATCAGTTCTATTCATCCAATAATATCTACCTGTTAAGGTAGCATTTCCAACGCATTCAGACAAAGCAATTTATTTTATACAATGAGAGATTTAAGTCAGATCTCCCCTAATAATGGTTAACTTGATGAAAGATTAATCGGTTTTACTCAGTATTCCCCATGCTCGCAAAATATAATAACCAAATAAGGCAAAACACGCACTGATGATCACTGAAGTAATTATATCAATAGGCCAATGCATGCCTAACAACATACGACTAAATGCAATACCCTCAGCCCAAATAGCGAGCCCTATCGATAAAACGTATAAACGTTGTTGCCAAAAAAGCGCAATTAAAAACAATGCCCAGCCAGCCGCAAATAACATATGACCAGAAGGAAAAGAATATCCGGTTTCTGCTTGCCAGTGTTTACGCTGCCATTTCGCTATATATTCATCTTGTTTGACGGTGTCTTTAATTAATTTTGCTCGTTCACTACGTTTTAACGCATAAAAGTCTGATGAAGGAATTTGATATTCGGTTGCTAGCCATTCCACATAAGGGCGAGGCTCTTTAAACGTACTTTTTAATGCCGTCTTCAAACCTTGCTGCAGTAATACAATGCCAACAAGAACAAGCAATATTTTCAGTCGCTGTTTTTTTTCTGAACGAAAGATAAATACAACAGCTCCAAGAAATAACAGAGACGTTAAAATACTATAAGGTGCTCCCGCAGTGTCTGTCAGCCAGAGTATCCATTTCATTGAGTTAAACTGGGTTTCTGGTGACCAATGCCACCCTGTAACTATCATCACCATGGGAGGCATAATTAATAACAATGCAAAAGTACAAACGACCAAAACAGTTTTTTTCATTCAACGTGTTCCAAATAAAGTTCTATTAAATATACAAATATTCCATTCACCTATTATTAACTCTGTTATAGTAATACAGCGTTGGTCGTGTGCAAAGAATACCAACCTCTATATGCTAAACGTCATATAGCATCGATGTATTATAGTTAAGCTACTTTATATCGATAAACGTTATTAATTAAGCAAGAGTTACTTTAACTAATGAAAGAAAATATGCAGCTAAAACGCGTTGCCGAAGCAAAACTTCCTACACCTTTTGGTGAATTTTTGATGGTGGGTTTTGAAGAAATCGCAACCGGTCGTGATCATGTAGCGTTAATTTTTGGCGATATCTCAGGAAATGAACCGGTACTCAGCCGGATCCACTCCGAATGTTTAACAGGAGATGCGTTATTTAGTCTACGTTGCGATTGTGGTTTTCAATTAGAAGCCGCACTCTCTCAGATTAGTAAAGAAGGCCGAGGGGTATTACTTTACCATCGTCAAGAAGGCCGAAATATTGGCTTGCTGAATAAAATCCGAGCTTATGCATTGCAAGATCAAGGCTTAGATACGGTTGAAGCTAACATTAAGTTAGGCTTTAAAGCGGATGAACGTGATTTTACCTTATGCTCTGATATGTATAAGTTATTGGGGATAAATGAAGTCCGCTTATTGACGAATAACCCGAGAAAAATCGATATTATGCGTGAAGCTGGAATTAACGTGGTAGAACGTGTTCCGTTGATCGTTGGCCGCAACCCAAGTAATGAACATTATCTTGACGTTAAAGCAGAAAAAATGGGCCATATGCTATTTAAGCACCAATGACCTCAGCAAAGGAAGAGTGTTCTGCTCTTCCCTTTATTTTTCCTATTTCATTATCACCATTCAAAGTGTGCCATTTATCCACGGCTATATTCACTTTCTTTCCATAAGGTTTATACTGTTAGCCATCTGATTACCCTGACGAATAAACTGAGTTTTTGAGGTTTATTCCGCATACTACCAGGAGATACTGTGAACAACCTGCATTCCATTCAACGCATGAGAAGATTGCGTAAAACTGAAAAATTCCGCACTTTATTCCAAGAAACTCACCTTTCTATTAATGACCTTTGCTTGCCAATTTTTGTTGAAGAAGAACTCGACGACTATATGCCAATCAACAGCATGCCGGGTGTTATGCGTATTCCTGAAAAACGCCTTGCTTATGAAATTGAGCGTATCGCAAATGCAGGAATAAAATCAGTGATGACCTTTGGGGTTTCCCATCATCTTGATGATAATGGTAGTGATGCATGGCAAGAAAATGGTTTAGTGGCACGTATGTCACGTATCTGTAAAGAAACCGTCCCTGAAATGATAGTGATGTCTGACACCTGTTTTTGTGAATACACTTCCCATGGTCACTGTGGTGTCATGCACGGCCATATCGTTGATAACGATGCAACCATCCATAACCTAGGTTTACAAGCGGTTGCCGCTGCACGCGCAGGTGCTGATTTTATTGCCCCATCTGCTGCAATGGATGGGCAAGTTGCCGCAATTCGTCATGCACTTGATGAAGCTGGTTTTACAGACACCGCCATTATGTCTTACTCCACAAAATTTGCTTCAGCACTGTATGGCCCATTCCGAGATGCAGCGGGTTCATGCCTTAAAGGGGATAGAAAAACCTATCAGATGAACCCAATGAACCGCCGTGAAGCACTACATGAATCACTAATTGATGAACGTGAAGGTGCTGACGCGCTAATGATTAAACCTGCTGGGGCTTATTTGGATATTATTCGTGATTTACGCGAGCATACCCAATTACCTATCGGTGCTTATCAAGTCAGTGGCGAATATGCACAAATTAAATTTGCTGCTCAAGCGGGTGCAATTGATGAAACTCGTGTGGCTCTTGAAACACTGGGGTCAATCAAACGCGCAGGTGCTGATCTTATTTTCACTTATTTTGCTTTACAATTAGCCGAAGCCAACGCGCTATAATCTCATTCAGTTAAAGAAACCCGCACTACTGTATATAATTACAGTGTTGCGGGTTTTTGTCATTTTTGTTGAATAATAATACTTAAATCGACCAATTAACAACCAAATGGCTATTTTGCTCTTTGCAATTCAAGTTGTTGAGTTAGTGTTTGCGCATAATGCTGTGCTTGCTCTGCCGTTGCCAAACCAGCAATCAATAAATCTTGTTTACCCGCAGATGTTGTTGCGACCACTCCCCAGTAATCAACTTCAACCGTAATACTTTCAGGGTTTTGATCGGGCATCGGCAGAATATCAAAGTAGTCTTGTAATGGCGCAATGGTAATGGCGGTATAATCTGCATTTAAGCCGAGTGGAAATTCTTTGTCTGCATATAAACGCAAATCATGGACTTCCGTTTCAGGTGTTCTCATCACAATAGAATATAAGTTAGGTATGTGCTCCAAAATGTCACGAACCTCTTCGTTCGCACCATCAAAATGGGATGTGGTTAATAAGATATCTGCTGCCCACAATGCCCCTTTATAGAAATCGGTTTCATTGATATCTGCCATACTCATTTCCTTAATAGTGTTTTCGATAAGCTCAGTCACATGGTGCCCCATGCTAAAGCTATTACATTCAATTATTTTGCACAAAGAAACTTATTTATGGCGAACTTCACCCTATTTTCATTTAGCCTAGTTGCGACTATTTTCTCCTTTAATTTACCGTCTATTTAACACCATAACGTAGATTGCCATCAAAAATATTGAGAAAAAACAAGATTGATAAATAAGATTAAATATTAAAAAATAAAAACGCCCGTAGGATACAATCTTACAGGCGTTGAAGTGTCATAATTTAATGATTAATAATGATTAATGTAGCATCTGTCTTATTACATAATGCAAAATACCACCATGACGGTAATAATCCATCTCCGTTGCGGTATCAATACGACAGCGAGTTATAACTTCTTTTATATCCCCATTACCATAAGTGATTTTCACCGTGATATCCTGCCCTGGGGTAATTGACTGAAGCCCTGTGACATCAATGCGTTCATCACCTTTTAATCCGAGAGTTTTACGAGATACCCCATCTTTAAATTCTAAAGGTATAACCCCCATGCCAATCAAATTAGAACGGTGGATACGCTCGTATGATTCAGTAATGACAACTCTCACACCTAATAAATTCGTGCCTTTAGCTGCCCAATCTCGGCTAGAACCTGAACCATATTCTTTCCCGGCGATTATGGCCAGTGGGCGATTTTCTTGTTGATACAGCATTGCCGCATCATAAATCGCCATTTGTTTGCCTGTCGGTATATGTAAGGTATATCCCCCCTCTACACCCGGCACCATTTCATTGCGAATACGAATATTCGCAAATGTTCCTCGCATCATCACTTCATGGTTACCACGACGCGAGCCATAAGAGTTGAAATCTGCAACAGCAACGCCGTGTTCTTGCAGATAACGCCCCGCTGGACTCTCTTTTTTGATATTCCCTGCAGGAGAAATATGGTCAGTAGTTACCGAGTCGCCGAGGATAGCTAAAATATTTGCACCATGAATATCTTTGACCGGTGCTGGCTGGGCTTGCATGCCTTCAAAGAAAGGTGGATGGCGAATATAGGTTGAGTCTTCTTGCCAGTGATAAGTTGAAGAGCTTTCAACTTTCAATGCTCTCCAAGCATCATCACCTTCAAAGACCGCATTATATTCTTTTCGGAACATGTCTGTTTTAACTTGCTGTACAGCTTGGGCAATTTCAGCACTCGATGGCCAAATATCTTTCAAATAAACATCGTTACCTGATTTATCGACACCGATAGGATCGGTTTTCAAGTTGATATTCATGTTACCCGCCAGAGCATATGCAACAACAAGTGGCGGTGATGCTAACCAGTTGGTTTTCACCAATGGATGAATTCGCCCTTCAAAGTTACGGTTACCCGATAGCACAGCGCCAACGGTAAGATCCGCTTGTTTAATCGCCTCTTCTATTGGTTCTGGTAATGGGCCTGAATTACCAATACATGTTGTGCATCCATATCCGACAAGATTGAATCCGAGCTTATCTAAATAAGGCGTTAAACCCGCGACAGCAAGATAATCAGTGACAACTTTTGAACCCGGTGCCAATGATGATTTAACCCATGGCTGACGGACTAACCCTTTTTCAACGGCTTTTTTCGCTAATAGTCCTGCAGCCATTAATACACTTGGGTTCGACGTATTCGTACAAGATGTAATTGCCGCAATAACGACTGCACCATCGGTTAACTCAAAAGTTTTATTTTGATATTTAACAGAAGGATAGCTCGATTGAATTTTTTTATTAACTTCTAACTCTACTGCACCGCGAAATGCTTTTGGTACTTGGCTGAGTTCAACTCTATCTTGCGGACGTTTAGGGCCTGCTAAGCTAGATTCAACCGTCGACATGTCTAACTCAAGTGTACTGGTAAAAATAGGTTCATCACCTGCATAACGCCACAAACCCTGTTCTTTGCTATAAGCTTCCACCAGCGCAATTTCATCATCACTGCGCCCAGTTAAACGCATATAAGATAGCGTCACTTCATCAACAGGGAAAAAACCACAAGTTGCGCCATATTCTGGTGACATATTCGCAATCGTTGCTCGGTCTGCTAATGGTAAATCCGCTAGGCCATCACCATAAAATTCAACAAATTTACCCACAACACCATGTTGACGTAGCATTTGTGTTACCGTCAATACAAGGTCGGTTGCCGTTATCCCTTCGGATAATTTCCCTGTTAATTTAAAACCAACAACATCAGGGATCAGCATTGAAACCGGTTGGCCTAACATCGCGGCTTCAGCTTCAATACCACCGACACCCCAACCTAACACACCTAACCCATTGATCATCGTCGTATGAGAGTCCGTACCCACTAAAGTATCGGGATAAGCATATAATTTACCGTCAATTTCTTCATACCATACTGCCTTGCCAAGGTATTCTAAATTAACTTGGTGACAGATACCGGTACCCGGCGGCACCACTTGAAAACGATTAAATGCTTTTTGGCCCCAACGTAAAAATAAATAACGTTCATGGTTACGCGCCATTTCAATTTCAACGTTATCGCCAAATGCTGATTCGGTTGCAAACTCATCCACCATCACTGAGTGGTCAATCACTAAATCAACAGGTGACAACGGGTTTACTTGCTCAACATTGCCGCCAAGGGATTTAACTGCTTCACGCATAGCGGCAAGGTCAACAACAGCAGGAACACCCGTGAAGTCTTGCATGAGAACACGCGCTGGGCGATAAGCAATTTCTCTATCTGCATGCGCGTTTTTTTGCCAGTCAATTATTGCTTGTAAATCTTGTTCGACAACTGAGGTGCCATCAATATGACGTAATAAATTTTCGAGTAAAACTTTTAATGACTTAGGTAATTTAGTCCCCTCACCGAGCTTTTTTTCAGCAAGCGCTAAACTGAAGTAATTATACTGCTTGTTTCCAACATTGAGTGTCGAAGCACTCGTTGTTTTTAGACTCAACGACATAACTCCTCCTTGGTTTTTATGGCTATGGCAATATTTGTATTTACCACCATTATTTTTTGTTAACCAATTGTAATCATAGTTGCTCTAGAAATTTGATTTATAGATTTTGTGCCAAATATTGAATTTTTCTCTATTAATAATAGGAAATTTAAGATAAGAAGGGAAATAAGTCAGGAAAAAACCAAGTACACCAACTCGGTAATAATAAAAACCCTAGAAATACGATCACTAGGGTTCCTACTTACAAATTATGACAAGGCAAAAATATAAAGAAATTAAATGATAGGCAGTTTCATATCTTTAAAAAACTCTTCAATTTCTTCATTGTTACGTATAGCAACCGCTTTATCGACCACATCACGGGTTAGATGCGGTGCGAAACGCCACATAAAATCATACATATAACTACGCAAGAAACTAGTACGTTTAAAACCAATCTTGGTTGTGCTATAGCTGAACTTATCACGCACATCAATCACAACTAAATCGCTATCACTAACAGGGTCAACGGCCATACTCGCGATAATACCGATCCCTAACCCTAATCTAACATAGGTTTTAATCACGTCAGCATCGGTTGCAGTAAAAATAATTTTGGGCTCAAGACCAATTTTCTGAAATGCCACATCTAATTCTGAACGGCCAGTAAACCCATGAGTATAGGTTACAATTTGATATTCAGAGATATCTTCAATAGTGACATTTTTTTTCGTTGCAAGTGGATGGTCTTTTTGCACGACCACACAGCGATTCCAATGGTAGCATGGCAACATAATCAAATCGTTATAAAGGTGCAATGCTTCGGTTGCTATCGCAAAATCACTGTTACCTTTGCACACTTCCTCAGCGATTTGCGTTGGTGACCCTTGCTGCATATGCAATGAAACATGTGGATAACGCTCAATAAAACCTTTTATTGTCGGAGGTAAAGCATAACGAGCTTGTGTATGTGTCGTGGCAATACTCAAGCTACCTCTATCTGGATAAGTATGCTCCCCAGCAACCGAGCGGATCGCTTCTATTTTTGATAGCACTTCTCGGGAGATCCGTACCACTTCTTCCCCTGCGGGAGTAACATGCGTTAAGTGCTTACCACTACGCGCAAAAATTTGGATCCCAAGCTCATCTTCAAGCATCCGCACTTGTTTACTGATACCGGGCTGTGACGTAAAAAGCCCCTCAGCGGTTGAGGAGACATTCAAGTCATGGTTAACCACTTCAACAATATAACGTAATTGCTGCAATTTCATATTTCAGTCTACCTCATACAGGAATAATGTGCATTTGCTATCTATAGCTAAAGAATATTACATATAGCTAATAGTTATAATTGGTTTATTTGATATAACCAATATAACATCATTCTCTGAAGAATAAACAGTATGATGATAAAATTTCATCTAAATCCCCTCTACAATGAAGAAAAGCAGTAAGGTACTGCAAAGACGGATTAACTTTATTTCATTATGTGGTTCAATAAGTGAAATAAATTTTGCAGAACACTCGCTCCAAGGTTTAACGTATTAGAGTGGATATCGTAATTCTCAACGAAGAGAGGTGGTTACATGCGTTTAAATGTTTTGGCTTTAATTATTGGTATGTCGACTATTTCTTTTGCCCCGTCACTATTGGCAAAAGAAGTTAGTTATGGACAACAAAAAATTGTTTTGTCTGACACGATTGAACCCGGCAATGATTTTTACCGTTATGTGAATGAAGATTGGGTAAATAAAGCGCAAATCCCTACCGGTATGCCACGTATTAACTCTTTTGTGGAATTATACTTAAATACAGAAAAACAAATTCAATCGATAATTGACCAGCTACAGCAGATCCCCGAAAACAAACTTACGCATAATCAACGAAATATTCGAAATTTATATCTTAGTTACCTGAATGAAACGGCTATCGAACAGGCAGGAATTACCCCAATAAAATCCGATTTAGATGCCATTAAGAAAGCTAAAAGCCATAGTGATATTAGCCAGTTAATGACCCAACCCGACTACAAATCATTGATTTCTTATTGGGTAGACTTAGATGCTAAAGCACCGGATACCTATGTGCTTTATATCGGCCAAGGCGGCTTAGGGCTACCTAATCGGACTTATTACCTCGATAACACACCGCAAATGGAAGATATTCGAAAAAGTTATATCGCTTATATCGCTACCATGTTAGAGCTAGCCGGTGAAAAAGATGTCACACAAAAAGCACAGAAAATTTTTGATTTAGAAAAAGCGATTGCAACTGTACATTGGAGCCCTGAGGCCCGCCGTGACACTATCAAAAATTACCATGCAATGACCTTAGCTGAAATGAAAAACCATACCCAAGGTTTTGATTGGGATAGCTTTATTACTAGCCGCAAGTTAACTGATAAGCAACTTGCGAAAGTGGTCGTTGAAACGGACAGCGCAGTTGAACAAACTGCAAAGATTTTTGCAGATACCCCAGTTTCGACATTAAAAGATTACTTAACCTTTCAGTATATTAGTGAGCACGCACGTTATTTAAACCAAACCATCGCAGATGCTCAGTTTGATTTTTACTCGAAAAAACTCAATGGTATTGAGAAGCAACGCACCCGCCAAGAGCGCGCTTTGCAAACCGTTAACTCACTCCAAGGTGAGCCATTAGGGCAAATTTACGTCGAACAATATTTCGACCCTCAAGCTAAAGAAAAAATTAAAGATTTAGTTAGTTATGTGAGAGGAACATTTAATTCACGCTTAAAAGTCAATGACTGGATGGATGAGCCTACTCGCCAAGAAGCCCTTAAAAAATTGGAACAATTCACGGTTAAAGTGGGTTATCCAGACCAATGGAATGATTTCAGTGAGATTAACCTCAAGCCCGATTCATTATTAAAGAATTATAAGCAAGTTTTAGCTTGGTCATATGATGATATGATTGGCAAAATTGGTCAGCCTGTTCGTCAATGGGAATGGGGAATGACGCCACAAACAGTCAATGCCTATTTCAACCCTGTTCAAAATGAAATTGTGTTCCCTGCTGCAATTTTACAAGCACCGTTCTTTGACCCTAATGTTGACCCAGCCTATAACTATGGCGCAATAGGTGCAGTCATCGGCCACGAAATGGGCCATGGTTTTGACGACCAAGGCAGTTTATATGACGGAACCGGGCAGTTACGTAATTGGTGGAGTGAGAGCGCTAAAACCCACTTTAAAGAGAAAACCGCTAAGCTTGTTGAACAATATAACGGCTTTACTGTTGATGGCTTAAAGGTGAACGGTGAGCTTACATTAGGGGAGAATATTGGTGACCTCGGTGGGTTAAATATCGCCTTAAGTGCTTATAAGCAATTTGCCAAAGAAAACTACCCAAATGGTGAGGCTCCAATTATTGACGGAACAACTGGGTTACAGCGTTTCTTCATTGCTTGGGCACGCACGTGGCAAGAGCTGTCAAATAAAGAATCTGAACGTAATAAGATTATGACAGACCCTCATAGCCCTAACCAATTTCGCGCAAATGGCGTAGTACGCAATATTGATGACTGGTACGAAACATTCGGTGTTGATAAAAATAACGCCCTGTATTTGGCACCAGAACAGCGTATTCGTATTTGGTAATAGAAAAAAGGCTCAGATTATTTTCTGAGCCCTTCATAGCTAGGTAACAAACGGTGCTAAGCCCTAGTGGCATATATTAGTATATTTAAAATTAGCAAGCCCAACTAACAATACTGCTGTTTAAATAACTTTTTAATCAATACAATACGCTAAATAGTTCAAGTTGTGGCTAGGCAGCAAGCGGCGCTAAGACCTAGGAGCATACATCAGTATGTGACTAGGGGTAGCAAGCACAGCTAACAACGCCACAGCTTGAAATATGACGCGTATTATTTGATGACGCCGCAGGCCATCCTAGCCCCACCACCGCCTAACGCTTCTGGATTATCAGAATAGTTATCACCACCCACATGCACCATCAATGCGCGGTCTTGAACATCTTTGAGTGATTTTAAACGTGGCGCTAGTACCGCATAATTAGCATTACCTTGACTATCGGCAACTAAGCCGGGTAAATCGCCTAAATGCCCTGTGTTATCATAAGGGCCTTTATGAACGCCTGTTTTGGCTGGGTCTAAATGACCACCTGCTTTTAATGCAGGTACCGATTTACCGTCTTTTTCTGCAGGTTCGCAGCTTGGGTTCTCATGAATATGGAAGCCATGAGTGCCTGCTTGTAGTCCTGTTAATTTAGGCGTGAACAGTAATCCATATTCCGTTTCTGAGATAACAACCTCACCTATTGCTTTACCATCACCTGTGGGTGTCGCTTCTTTTAATACAACAGTAGACTGAGCAGCGTACGCTGTCCCCGCTGTCAATAATGCAGCCAGTAAACACATTTTTAACTTCATTTTGCCTCCGGTGGATAACTTTTATCTATCATTCCATCGACTTACCTAAATATTTCAGCAAGGTAAGGATTATTACTGCCAATTGATAACTACAACGACTCTATCTTAAGTTAACACAAATTAGTTATCACTTTGGTGCTACATTTGAGTTTAGTTAAAAATTGGTGGCTGTATCACAGTGAGCGATAAGAAATAAAGGAATGGACAGTATAACAGCGGGTTATTCACTGATAGGCATTGATATGAAATTGACAAGTTAATAAAAAAGCCAATCTAATTAAATGATTGGCTTTTTTGTTTGGAAACAAAAGAGAGCTATTACTTTTCTTTTACTTCCCACTTACCGTCAACGTAGAATGCACTCCAACCCGTTGCTTTGCCGTTTTTCTCTGAAGAAACATATTGTTGTTTCGTTTTACGACTAAAACGGACGACAGTTGGGTTACCTTCACCGTCTTCAGCCGGTGCTTCAGCTAAATAAGCGAGTTTTTCAGGTAAACGGTCTTTAAAACGCTGTAATTCTGCCACTAGTGGTGCACGTGTTTCTCGTGATTTAGGGAATGTATTCGCCGCAAGGAAAACGCCAGCAGCCCCATCACGTAACACAAAATACGCATCAGATTTTTCACATGGAAGTTCCGGCAATGGCACTGGATCTTCTTTCGGTGGTGCCACTTCACCACTTCGTAAGATTTTACGCGTATTTTTACACTCTTCGTTGGTGCAACCCATGTACTTACCAAAACGCCCCATTTTCAGGTGCATTTCTGAACCACACTTGTCACACTCAATGACCGGGCCGTCATAACCCTTAATACGAAACTCGCCTTCTTCGATTTCATAACCTTCACACGCAGGGTTATTACCACAAACATGTAATTTACGGCCATTATCAATCAAATAGCTGTCCATCGCGGTGCCGCATTTTGGACAACGACGTTTGGCTCTTAACGCATTAGTTTCCGCATCATCCCCTTCAAGGACATTAAGGACTTCGTCTTCAGGGATAAGGTTAATCGTTTTTTTACAACGCTCCTTGGGTGGTAATGCATAACCAGAACAACCTAAAAATACCCCAGTTGATGCGGTACGAATGCCCATATGGCGTTCACAATCAGGGCAGGTAATTGAGGTAATTACCATTGGGTTGGTGCGCATTCCCCCTTCCTCTGGTTCTTTTTCAGCAACATCGAGCTGCTTACTAAAATCAGAGAAGAATTCATCTAATACGGCTTTCCATTCGGCATCATGGTTTGCAACATGGTCCAGTTGGTCTTCCATACGTGCAGTAAAATCATAGTTCATCAGATCGTTAAAGTTTTCCTCTAAGCGGTCTGTGACGATTTCACCCATTTTTTCTGCATAGAAACGACGGTTTTCAACTTTGACATAACCTCTGTCTTGGATCGTCGAAATAATCGCTGCATACGTTGAAGGACGGCCAATACCACGCTTTTCTAACTCTTTAACTAAGGACGCTTCACTAAAACGTGCCGGCGGCTTAGTAAAGTGTTGGCTAGGCAATAGCTCAACCAAAGACAACTCCGCACCAACTTGTATTGGTGGCAGCGTTTTGTCTTCATCATTTTTACGCAGTGCAGGCATAACTTTCGTCCAACCATCGAAGCGCAGAGTACGCCCTTTGGCTTTTAGTTCAAAATCCCCTGCTTTGACTGTTAAGGTTGTTGAATCATATTTCGCAGGTGTCATTTGACAAGCCACAAACTGGTTCCAAATCAATTGATACAACCTTTTCGCGTCGTTCTCCATGTCTTTTAGTGACTCAGGTAAAACATCGACACTAGAAGGACGAATGGCTTCGTGTGCCTCTTGCGAATTGTCTTTGCTACTATACACATTGGCATCTTTTGGCAGGTATTTCGCGCCAAAATTATCATTAATATAGCCACGAACCATGTCAAGTGCATCTTGACTCAAGTTTGTTGAGTCAGTACGCATATAAGTGATGTAACCCGCCTCATAAAGACGCTGAGCCATCATCATGGTTTTTTTCACGCCGAAACCTAAACGGGTACTAGCAGCTTGTTGTAGCGTTGACGTGATATACGGTGCGCTCGGTTTACTGGATGTCGGCCTATCTTCACGGTCAGTAACCGCAAAACGGGCATTTTCCAGTAATTTAACCGCCGCCTCTGTTTGCGCTTTATTGACTGGCTTAAATGCCTTACCACCTTGTGAAGTGACTTCCATACGCAAATTAGCGATATCTTTATCGGCTAAGTCGGCATGCAGTTCCCAATATTCTTCAGGAACGAAGGCTTTAATTTCCCGTTCACGTTCAACTATCAGTTTCACTGCAACTGATTGAACACGACCAGCAGATAAGCCACGGGCCACTTTTTTCCACAACAGTGGAGAAACCATGTAACCCACAACTCGGTCCATAAAACGACGCGCTTGTTGTGCGTTAACTCTATCTATATTTAATTCCCCAGGGCTATCAAATGCCTGAGTGATCGCATTTTTGGTGATCTCATTAAATACAACACGACTAAAACGAGAATCGTCTCCACCAATCACTTCACGTAAATGCCACGCAATAGCTTCCCCTTCGCGGTCCAAGTCCGTTGCGAGGTAGATGTGATCAGCATCCTCCGCCAGTGATTTAAGTTCAGAGACCACTTTTTCTTTACCTGGTAGAATTTGATAATTCGCTTTCCAACCATGGTAAGGGTCAATCCCCATGCGCTTAACTAATGCGTCACGCGGATCTTTTTTCACTTTCTTTGTTTTGTCGGTAGATGAGCCTGTACTCTTTTGTGAGCCGGTTTGTGAACCAGAGCCGCTTTTCGGCAGATCACGAATGTGGCCAACGCTGCTTTTTACAACGTAGCCACTGCCAAGATACTTATTAATCGTTTTGGCCTTTGCCGGGGACTCCACTATAACAAGAGCTTTACCCATATTTACCTTTACCTAAATATCAACAATGGCGCATTTCTACATTAAAATGCGCAAAATGAGAATCTCTTTTTTATATTGCGACACAATCACAATATATCAATATATTTTTAAACAATTATTTGTGTTGAAACAAAACTTATAAACTCAATCACGTTATTCTAAAAGGCACAAAGTGTCTTCTAGTTGACTGATTTTAACCATATAAAGATGTTTAGTCACAATTGAAAACCACACACTCTACCTGATAAAATGCTAGAAGCAACCAATTATTTTTTCAAGGAAGCCAAGTTATGCAAGACAATTTACCGTTCATCACAAAAAAAGAGTTACTTGAAAAAGCTAATGATATCATAAAGAAACATGATGATTATATTCATGGTATGTTTGTTGATACTGTAGAGCAGCATCGAGGTACATTGGTATTTAAAGGGGAGTTCTTCTTAGATGAGAACAAAATCCCTACCTTAAAGAGTACCGCTGCTTTTAATATGTACAAACACCTTGCTCATGTACTATCAGAACAATACCAATTGAGTGATAATAACTAATTAACACGTTTGCTCTTTGTATATAATTTACCGGCTAAAAAGCCGGTAAATTAATAGTAGATTTAAAAACGCTTATTCGCTAGGCAAAATTCGAAATTACAAGAGTGGTTTTTGCCCACGCTGCCACCAGCGCAATAATAAATTATCCACGCTCTTTGCCGCGCTTCCCATAAACTTATCCATCATTTTTTTACTTAATACATAACGGATACTAACTATTTCCTTAGTATCAATCGCATTAATAATAAAATCATCACTCACACCAATATTATCCACAAGCCCTTTATCAAGCGCCTGTGAACCATACCAATACTCCCCTGTTGCAACTGCAGAAATATCTAAAGATGGGCGATTTTGATGAACAAATTGTTTAAACAATTCATGTGTTGAATTTAAATCTTCAACAAATTTCTTACGACCTTGCTCCGTGTTCTCACCTAACATGGTCAATGTACGTTTGTATTCGCCAGCGGTGTGAAGTTCAACATCAACATCATGCTTTTTTAATAACCGATGAATATTTGGAATTTGAGCGACAACACCAATCGAACCAATAATGGCAAATGGCGCTGCGATAATTTTATCTGCGATGCACGCCATCATATAGCCACCACTCGCAGCGACTTTATCTACCGCAATAGTCAGTGGGATATTTTTTTCTTTGATTCTTAGTAATTGTGAAGCCGCTAAGCCATAACCATGAACCATCCCACCTGGGCTTTCAAGTCTTAACAAAACCTCATCCTGTTGGTCTGCAACAGCGAGAATTGCACTGATCTCTTCACGTAAAGAGGCAACTTCACGTGCATCCATACTACCTTTGAAGTCTAAGACATATAAGCAAGGCTTTTTAACCCCTGTTTGGCCTAATTTAGCCCCAGTTTTCTCACTTTTTGATTTTGCTTTTTGCTGTTTTTTAAATGCTTTTAGCCATGCCTTATGTTCTGATTCATTCATTTTTATCTGTTGCATTTGGCGCTGACGCTCACGATAGCTTTCACCTAAATCTGTGATTTTCAAAGCACCTTTTGCTCCTTGTCTGCGCATACCTACGCCAAACACAAAAACAGCCAGCAAAACCACCGCTACCAAAATCGTAACGGCTTTTGCTAAAAATAGCCCATACAATGAGAAATACTCCACAATCTGATCCTTTTGATATTTATCTTCAATACAAAAATAATCTCACGATTACGCGCAAACAACCAGAAAAAAACAGAGTTGGCACGACAAACCTTGTTAATACTATGTTAGATTAGCCAATTATCACAATCAGTGCGATGATAACCATACATGCTAATCACAATAGTAGGAAAGAATATGCTCCAATATCAGCCTAGACAAGACCTATTGAAAGGTAAAACTATTCTCGTGACAGGTGCCGGTGATGGCATTGGCCGTGAAGCCGCTCTCACTTATGCGCGCTATGGTGCATCCCTTATTCTTGTTGGTAGAACACTGCATAAATTACAATCAGTTAGTGATGAAATAGCGGCTTTAGATGGAAAGAATCCACCTTGCTTTATATTAGACTTATTAACCGCAACAATTGATGACTGCCATACACTCGCTTCGCAAGTTGCGTCAATAACGCCTTATTTAGATGGCGTTTTACACAACGCGGGAATACTTGGTGTAGTAGCCCCTATCTCTGAGCAACCCAGTGACCTATGGCATGATGTGATGCAAATAAATGTTAATGCCACATTCATGCTAACTCAAGCTTTGCTCCCTCTATTACTTAAAGCGCCTAATGCCTCGTTAGTTTTTACCAGTTCAAGTGTAGGTAAACAAGGTCGAGCCGGTTGGGGAGCTTATTCTGTCTCTAAATTTGCGACAGAAGGTTTAATGCAAATTCTATCCGAAGAGTATAAGCACAGTAATCTTCGTGTAAATTGTATTAATCCAGGTGGAACTCGAACCTCTATGCGAGCAAGCGCGTTCCCTGACGAAGATCCACTTAAATTGAAAACTCCTGCTGATATCATGCCTATTTATATCTATTTGATGGGTGATGATAGCCTGCGTAAAACAGGAAGTAGCTATGATGCACAACCCGGACGCAAGCCCGGTGCTGCGGAGTAAAAATGATGTCTCAAAGCCGACACGAAGAACGTCAACAACGTTTAAAAGAAAAAGTGGATGCACGAATTGAAGCCGCTCAAATTGAACGGGGTATCGTTATTGTCTTTACTGGAAATGGAAAAGGCAAAACGACAGCGGCATTTGGTACTGTTTGCCGTGCAGTAGGCCATGGTAAAAAAGCCGCTGTTGTTCAATTTATTAAAGGTGGCTGGGATAATGGTGAACGTGAGCTGTTAGAACCCCAAGGCGTTCCCTTCTATGTTATGTCCACAGGGTTCACTTGGGAAACTCAAAACAAAGAGACAGACACCCTCGCCTGTATAGAAACTTGGCACTACGCCAAACAATTATTAAGTGACCCACAGTACGATTTAGTTATTTTAGATGAACTCACCTACATGGTAAGTTACCATTATCTCGAATTAGCAGAAGTGATCCAAGCATTACAAAGCCGTCCTGCCAATCAATCTGTTGTGATCACTGGCAGAGGTTGCCACCGAGATTTAATCGAATTAGCTGATACAGTAACAGAAATGCGCCCAGTGAAACATGCATTTGATATTGGGATTAAAGCTCAAAAAGGGATTGATTGGTAATCATCCGATAACAAAGTGCAATAATAAGGCGTTATTTTTTATTATTGCACTTCTAATCTATTTCACTAGCTATTTTTCTAACTAAGCCATCAGTTAACCTATAAAAAAGTTATTTAATACTTTTCATTGGTAACACTAATTTAGTGTGAACTCCATATTGGAAATATATTTTTTGGTAGTATGAATTTTTTTGCTAACTTTTGTTCATCAAGTATCACAATTATTTTATAACGATAAAGAATAAATATAAAAATAATTAATGCTATTTATTGAAAACCTCCTCTTTAATTAAAATGATTACGTATTGCTACGTGAGTAAAATCCTCCTAACAGGCTAAAAATGCGTAAACACAACCTATTGATAAAAAACAAACTAATCTATAAAAATAGATATTACTCCGCTTTTATTCAGTTTTAGTTAGTTATCAATGAATAACGATATATTTACCCATGTTAACATTATTAATTTTATTTAGTTTTCTATTTAAGCATAATTAAACTGCAATAATGGATTGTTAGTTATCTTAGATTTTTCTATTTTATTTAAGGGATATATATGAAAAACGTTTCAAATTCTCATTTGAATTTCACAAAAATGAAATTTAATTCACTCTTTTTATGTGTTTCAATAATCGTTGGAACTACTACTGTTGCTCAAGCGGCAATTACACCAACTAATGGGGCTGGTATATTAAATCAAGGTAATGGACCGACTGTCGTTTATATTAATAAACCAAGCCAGGCTGGTGTTTCCCATAATACCTATAGCCAATTCGATGTTGACCAAAAAGGCGTTATTTTAAATAACAGTGCAAAAAATTCTAATACGCTCATTGGCGGCAAAATTGGTGGCAATACCAATGTTGCTGGCGGGCGAGCTAAAGTTATCTTAAACGAAATAAATTCAAATGCGGCAACCACATTAAATGGCATGATTGAGGTTGCAGGCGGCAAAGCGCAAGTAATCGTTGCTAATGCGTCCGGAGTTACATGTAACAACTGTGGCTTTATCAACACCAATCGTACAACACTGACAACCGGTAAAGTAGAGCTAGCAAATGATGGCTCCATTGCTAACTATAATGTGCAGCAAGGTAAAATTGCCATCAATGGGAGATTAGATACCAATTCTCCGACAGATTTAATTGCACGTTCGGTGGCCATTAATGGCATTATTGATACACAGCGCATCAATGTGATAGCTGGAAGTAATCACGTCAATTCGGCTGGGGATGTGACGGGTACAGCCGCTGCAATTGGAACAAAACCCACTGTTGGGATTGATGTTTCGTCGATTGGCGGTATGTATGCCAATAAAATCTCATTAATAGCCACTGAAACTGGCGTTGGTGTCAGTAATTTAGGGGATATTGGTACCTATAATGGCGCAATTTCTATTGATACCGCAGGAACGGTGAATAATACCAATGGTAATATGAACGCAGCGGGTGATATTGATATTAAAGCAGCAAGCCTTACCAATAACGGTCGCATTGCGGGTAATAAAAACGTCAATATTACCGTTGCAGGAACGGGTGTAATTAATAATGATAATGGTGATATCACATCCTATAACAATGATATTAATCTAAGTACATTAGGTACACTAAGCAACAATCGTGGTTCGATAATCGCTCTGCAGAATGTTAATACACTCTCTGATTCATTTGTAAATGATAATGGTATCATTCAGTCTACTAAAGGTAATATCGACATTCATTCCATGAGTACAATTTACAACAGGGACAATCTCGCCAATCCAAATGATCCAGTAAAAGGATTCAATGCTGGGCGTGATATAACGATTAATGCCGTTCGTGTTGTGAATGAAAACTCCAATATTACTGCAGGGCGAGATAGCAAAATCAGCACGCAATCCGCAATTGATAACACATCAAATAGCAAAATTACTGCACAACGCCATGCAGACATCAGTACGATGTACTTAACGCAAACTAATTCTGAAATAAATGCCATTGATGGCCAGATGAATTTAGATGCGTCGGTATCACTCACTAATGCGGGAACGTCAACCATTCATAGTGGTCGCTTGATGAATATCAATGCTAACCAGCTCAATAACACCGGAGCGATTGTTTCGAATAACGGCAAATCCGTTATTAATGCTAATTCAATGAACAACCGTTCTGGCTATATCAAAGGACAAAATCTTACGATTAAAGCCTATAGTATTGATAACCAAGCAGGGTTAATTAATGCAGAAAATAATCTCGATATTGAAACCAGTTATTTGAACAACAGTTACAGTAGTGACTTTAAACTCATTAATACTAAATTTGGACTAACAAACCAAAATGGTGGCCTACAAACCAATAATGGAACTATTAAAGTTAAAGGTGATACGTTACATAATACCTATGGTTCTATTGCTGCAAATGTAGAAAATAATACCGCTGCACGTAATGATATTGACGTTAAGCTCAAAGCAACACTCAATAATAATTATGGGGAAATCAAAAGCGCTAATAGCCAGAAACTGGATGTTGGCACATTAGAAAACTATTCAGGAACAGTGGCCGCAGGGAAAAATCTCACCATTGATTCAAAAAATCGTATTAACAACCAATATGGTGCTTTACGTTCTACTAACACGACTAAAGTCACCAGCCCTATAGTAAGTAATGGAACGACTGGAAGCATCACGGGTAACCGTGTGATTATTGATGCAGTTGTGACAAACTAATATATTACAATCATAACCACTCGCATAGCGGGTGGTTTATTCTAGCCCTATAAGGGCTTATTACCGACCGCGCCTAAATAATATTCTCACACTATATCTACCGAAACAAACACAAACAAATAATTAATAAGTGGCGAAATTAAAACCTAATATATAACAGCCAAATGCCACTACCCAACAACAATAATAATAAGTGTTAAACATATCTTATCTATGCTTATTGTAAAGTCACAATAGATAGGAGAACTCACTTAAGTAATAACGTATACGATCTCCATTTTAGAGTAAAGTTTACATATTGAATATACAAGGAAATTTTACAAGCCAAGTGATAAATACCCATTTTTTCACCTTTATAGATATAACATCTAATTGACGTCAATTGCATAGTCTTAAAAAGAATTAATTTTTATTTAAATTTTTATTAACGTACAATCCTATAGCTTATTTTATTTATCATCTACGTATTTTATATCTATCGATAAATTAGAGATTAATATGAAACAAAATAACAAAGAATATTACAACCATCCTACCCTAAAATTAAAACCTGTTTTTTTAGGAATTTCCATTTTTTTAGGTACAATTTCTATTGCGCAAGCAGATATTGTTAACACCAATGGCGCTGGTGTCATTAAAGCACCAAATGGCGCAACTATTGTAAATATAAAGACCCCATCTAATAATGGTGTTTCTCATAATATTTATAGTAAATTTGATGTTGACAAAAAAGGTGTCGTACTCAATAACAGTAAAGCAGATATTAATACGCAATTAGCAGGTAATATTAAAGCCAACAGCAATCTTCAAGGTAATGTTGCAACTGTTATTCTAAATGAAGTTAATTCTAATAAAGCAACCCAATTAAATGGAATGATTGAAGTTGCTGGTAATAGTGCTCAAGTTATTGTTGCCAATGCTTCAGGTATTACTTGTAATAATTGTGGTTTCATTAACACAAATAGAGCAACACTCACGACAGGGAAAATAACACCACAACTTAATGGTGATTTCACTATCAATGTTGACAAAGGTCAAATCGTCATTACTGATAAATTTAATTCAAACTCACCTACTGATATCTTAGCAAAAACAGCTGCTATCTCGGGTAAGATGAATGCTGATGAGATAAATATAATTACAGGTACCAATGTTATTAGTAAAAATGGACAACTTATAAAATCTACAAGTTCCAATACTAACACTCCAAATATTGCTATCGATATTTCAGCATTAGGTGGCATGTATGCAGATAAAATCACGCTGATATCCACTGGAAATAATAGCGCTATTAGCAACAAAGGCATTATCTCCGCTGGTGATGATGGTTTACGAATTGCCAGTAATGGTAATATTTTCAATTATAAAACAATGGATGCTATTAGTGACGTAAATATTACCGCAACCAGTAATCCTGCCTATGCGCACAATTTAAGCGGAATTGAAAATACAGGGGCTATTAAATCAAAAAACAGCGATATTAATATCAATACTGATGGCTATATCCTTAACTATTCTGGTGGCGAGATCACTGCAAATCAAAATTTAAATGCTGACGCTAACATGATTGGCAACTATGGCGGTAAAATACAGGCCACCAAAGGTGATATGAACATCAAAACAGTTAATAATGTTGAAAATTCATCCAATATGTTTCCTAATTCTATTAAAAGTGTTATTTCAGCCGGTAATGAATTAAACATTAATTCAGGTAGCATTGTTTACAATAATGATGCTTTACTTACTGGTCGTGATATTACAATTGAGGCGGCTGTTTCTATTGAAAACAAAAATAATGCGTTAATCAATGCAAAAAGACGTATGAACTTAAAAAGTGAGGAAATAAATAACCACACTTCTTCAATCAAAACCACGAATGGAAGAATGGATCTAATTGCAGAAAAGTCATTAACTAATGGTAAAGACTCAGCGATTGAAAGTGGTCGTCTTTTAACTATCGAGACACCATCACTTATCAACTCTGGTGCTATTATTTCCAAGGCAGGTAAATCTACCATCAATACCGATAAATTAGATAACACTGCAGGTTATATCAACGCAACTAATTTAGATATCAATGCAGAAAATAAAATAATTAATAAAGAAGGCTTAATTAGTACAAATGGTAATTTAGTAATCAAAACAAACGAACTAGACAACCGTTGGAGTTCAGATTTTTCCAATCATGCCCAAAAATACGGTGTCACAGATGATAAAGCAGGAATAAATGCAGTTGATGGTTCTATCAATATTAAAGCAAATACCTTTAACAATTATATAGGAGAGGTTAAAACTAACTGGACTGAAAAAGCGTTAGCTTCTGGTGATGTTCAAATGAATATCAATGAAAATCTGTATAATTCAAACGGTACAATTTCAGCTTTTAATAATTTAAAATTAAATGCAGATATTATTGATAACGGATACCACGGCTTAATTAGTGCTGATTATAACGCAACTATAAATGCAAAAACTGCTTTATTTAATCCTTACGGTACTATTTCATCAAAAAATCAAACTCGCGTCACTGCACCTATGGTTTATAACAGCCCAGATGGTAAAATATTAGGCGGTGAAGTAATCATCAATACAGACAATTATTATTAAGTTATGCAATAAAGGGGTCAATTTACCTAATGCCGATCAGTTAAGAGCTAAATAATCAGTTTAACGACCCTACAGTTCTACAAAAATCCGTAATTATCCCAAGATTACGGATTTTTTATGTTACTTAGCCAGCTTTCGAGTCTGTTCAGGCTTTCCCGCCAAAATAATTTACAGCCCTTTTCTGGCCTCCTTTCTGCTGCACTCATTTTTGAATAAATATCCTCCGGCATTAGTCGGAGGATATTTATTATTTGCATTGCACTTGTTGAATTAATATTCTGAATTAATCACAACCTCTTCACCAAAGCGACCTGCTTTTGGTAATGGTTGGTAAGATGAATTTGCCGCACGTAGAATACGAACACCGCGAATACCTAACTCATGTGCTGCTGCGATATCGGCATCAGCATCACCATAATATATGGTAAGTTTGTGATCACGCATCCAGCTCACTTTATTATTTTGCCCTGGTTCATCACCCGCAAAAATAACAGGTTGCATTTTATCCGCAGGTATCGCTAAACCTTCTTGAACATATTTCGTCACTGTTTCCGTTTTTGTTTTCGTACGGCCAGTAATGAAATAAACAGTGTCACCGCGCTCTAAGTGCATTTTGACTAAATCAATACCCACTTGTTTTGGCATACTGAATTTGTCCCACTCATTATTCATTTTTTCCCAAAATTGTTGATTTTTGAGGTAGCTAAAATCGTTAGGTGAGAACTCTAATTTACCACGGTAAAAACCTGGACTTGAAAATAACACCGTATCATCGATATCAAACCCAACAGCCATAGGTGCTTTCCCTTCTAGGCTTTGTTTAATTTGTTCGATGGAAACCCAATGAATAGGCTGTTGTTGAGCAAGTTCAACAACGGTAACGCCGGGGCTTACGGTTTCTGGCATTGGAATTTTTGCTTGAGAGGTTGCCGTAAAACTCAATGCCAATGCAATCGCACTCAAAGTCAGTGTTATTTTTTTCATGTTTTGTCCTTATTCAGGTTTATCCACTTAAACCATTCTTTATTTATCTGGATAAACTGGGTAAGTAATAGGTTTATCTGTAAATTTATCTTTATTATCAGTTAGCAACCCAACATTTTGTGAGTTACATCTCATAAGAATGGGCATACTAAGACTTTTTATTACATTAAAATGAGACAAACATCTCATAAACATTATCTATTATTAATAGGTTTCATAATAATGTGAACTAGACCATTAATTTTCTAATTATCTATGTGGCATATAACTATTACTGAAAGATGAATTTATAAGATTGGTGATTACTGGAGTGGATGATTATTGGCGTGATCACATAAAAAAACGCAGAGAAATTACGCTCTGCGTTTTTATACTGAATAAAGAATAGCAAATTTAGATGCGAGTACGACGTTTCGCTGTTGGTCTTGATGATTGACGTTTTGATGCCGGACGCGATGCGACTTGTGTATGGCGTTTAACCGCACGGCGAATTTGGTTTGCTTTAATGCGACGTTGATCGCGCTCAACCGCAACCTTACTTTCCGTTTCCACCGGCAGTTCCACCAGCTCACGGAGATAGTTGGTTTGCTCTAAACCAAGTTCCGTCCATCCTCCACGCGGTAAGCCTTTAGGTAAGTCGATATCACCATAACGCACACGGATTAAACGGCTGACTTGTACACCAACAGATTCCCAAAGGCGACGAACTTCGCGGTTACGTCCTTCAGTTAAGGTGACATTAAACCATTGGTTCATCCCTTCTCCGCCACGGTAAGAAACCGTTTTAAAAGAGGCTGGGCCATCTTCCAACTGTACACCTTGTGTTAATTGACGAATTTTTGCATCGTTAATTTCACCAAACACACGCACTGCATATTCACGTTCAACTTCACGGCTAGGGTGCATTAAACGGTTAGCGAGCTCACCGTCTGTTGTGAATAACAATAAACCACTAGTGTTAACATCCAAACGGCCAACAGCAATCCACCGCGCCCCTGTTAACCGTGGTAAACGGTTAAAAACAGTTGGACGCCCTTCAGGATCATGACGTGTGCATAACTCACCTTCTGGCTTGTAGTAAGCCATTACACGACAGATTTCCTTTTCAGGCTCTTTGATTGCTAATAAACGACCATCTAAACGAATTTTTGTTGCTGGTGTGACTTCAACACGGTCCCCTAGTGTAGCAATTTTGCCATCAACACTAATACGACCCGCTTGCAGGAATGTTTCGATTTCTCGACGAGAACCATGCCCTGAACGAGCAAGGATTTTCTGTAATTTTTCAGTTTTTTGCGGTTTTACGCTCATGTAACCCTCTGCTGTCGCCTTCACAGGCGTCAAATATCTTTTTGGCGCGCTATTTTTGCCGCGCCAAACAATAATGAATTTGAAAACCCGCGCATTATACACAGGTTTGTCCTGAACCCCTATTACTTATCTGTATATTGCACATTCAATACAATTTTAGTTAGTTCAGTACTGAATCTTAAGCTTCGATATATTTATACCTACTCAAAAGGCGTTGGCTCCCCTGTTCCGACTCGCGCCACAACAGGCGTATCATCAGTAAAGTCAATCACAGTTGTTGGTTTTTGCCCAATATAACCACCATGTATCACCAAATCGACTTGTTTATCGAGTAAATCACGGATTTCCTCAGGGTCTGATTGAGTGAAATCATCGCCTGGCATAATCAAACTAGTTGACATCAAAGGTTCACCAACAGCTTCGAGTAAATCTCGAGCTATCGGGTTCGACGGTACACGTAAACCAATAGTTTTACGTTTTTCATTCATTAAACGCCGTGGAACTTCTTTCGTTGCCCGCAAAATAAAGGTGTAATTACCTGGTGTATTATTTTTAATTAAACGGAAGACAGTGTTATCAACATGCGCATAATTCGATAGCTCAGAGAGATCTCTGCACATTAATGTGAAATTATGGTTAGCATCAAGCTGACGAATCCGACAGATACGTTGTAAAGCATCTTTTTCTTCTAAACGGCATCCAATGGCATATCCTGAATCTGTAGGATAAACAATCACTCCGCCTTTATTTAAAATTTCAACACTCTGGCTAATAAGTCTTGCCTGAGGATTATCCGGATGGATATAAAAAAACTGGCTCATACATACCTCTAATTTTTGGGTATCGACAGCATCACCCGGCAAAAATACCTATAAATGCTACTATCTTTGAATTCCATAAGATGACTTACTCATTAATAAATCATCACTTATAATAATTATTATTTTACACTGCATTATTAATACATCAATTAATTAGCTGTTTTTACTGTATCCCAAAGTGTCCAAACAGCCTTGTCATCATCGGGCAACCATAAATTTCTGCCAAGCTCTATCCAAGAGCAAGGCCGATGGAAATCTGAACCAACGGATGTATACAAATTAGCATTATTGGCTAATTCTGCTAAATATTGCTTTTCATTTGACGGTTGCTGGCAGTGAGAAACCTCCATAGCATCACCACCGCACTGTTTAAAATACGCAACCAACCGTCTTAACCATTTATTGGATAATTGATATTTAGACGGATGCGCTAATACCGCAATTCCCCCTGCGGCATGGATTGCGTCAATTGAGTATTGAATTGTGCACCACTTCGCAGGCACATACCCTGTTTTCCCTTTCGATAAAAAACGTTTAAATACATTATTAATCGTTTTTTCTTTACCTATTTTCACAATATATTGTGCAAAATGTGCCCGCGTTACCTGCCCACCGCCAGAAATACGTTGTGCATTTTCCCATGCATCGTCAATGCCTGCTTTTTGTAACCGCCTGCCCATCTCAATACCACGCTCTAAACGATGCTCAGATTGTGTTTTTAACAATTGAACCATCGCGGGATGTGAAGGCGAAAAATTTAAGCCCACTATATGTATTTCAATATTCTCCCAAAGTGTCGAAATTTCAACGCCATTGACTAGCTCAATTGGCCGCTCATGTTCAGCAAGATAGCGGCGAGCCTCTAATACACCTTCACAGGTATCGTGGTCGGTAATCGCTAAAATATTAACCCCTTTTTCCACTGCACGTTCGATTAACTCAGCAGGAGTTAGGTCACCATCCGAAGCATTCGTATGGCTATGTAAGTCATAGCGAGTCACTAATGGCGACGAGGCTGTCGGCATATTGATATCTTCTCCTATTTCCATGAAAAACTATTTTTCCTAATAAATTAATAAAGTCCTTGACATAAATAGCGCGATCCAGTTAACTAGTACGCAAGACAGCTAAAGCTAAAAATAATCAGTTTATCCAGTGAGGCATACAATGACTTTATTAAACTTATCAAATCGTTGGTGGCGTGACTTCCCAAATTGGGCGGAAGCCGCACGCGCATAGTTATTGTATGTTTCAGTGCCAAACCCGCCCTTCCTAGGCGGGTTTTTTTATGTCAAAAATTAGCGTAAGGCAACATAATGAACGAACAAAACACCACATTAGCACATTTTAAGTATCTGGATAGCCCAATTAATTATCAGCCTGACCCAACATTATTATTTAATCATTTGTGTCATCAAGTTCCATCAACAATGCTGTTGGAATCCGCTGAAATTAATAATAAAGCCAACTTACAAAGCTTGTTGATTGTCAACAGCGCGCTACGTATTCGTGCTTTTGGCCAGCAAGTTGAAATAGAAGCGTTGACGCCAAATGGCCAGGCCTTATTACCTAAACTGTTAGCTCAATTAACAGATTTAATCATGCATCATAGCATGCAAGAAAATAGTTTGACGGTAACGTTCAGCCAGCCTGCACAAGATTTAGACGAAGATAGCCGCCTGAAGGCTGCATCTAGCTTAGACGTTTTACGTGCACTACCCGCTCTTGCACAAGCCTATTCCACAAAACCTGAAAATCTGTTTGTTGGTGGGTTGTTTGCTTATGATTTAGTCGCGAGCTTTGAAGATTTACCCAAGGTAAATACCGTTAATCACTGCCCTGATTACTGTTTTTTTGTTGCTGAGCATTATTTAGTGATCGACCATCAAAATCAGGCTGCACGCCTAAAAAGTTGCCTATTTACGCAAAATGAGCAAGATGTCGAAACAGTTACGCAGCGTCACGCACAAATTATCGCTTCGTGCCGTCCATTCTTGCCAGCACTTCCTTTAGCAACTGCGCCTGAATTTGCCGTCTCGGTAAACAAAAATGACCCAGAATATGGGGAAATTGTCACCTCACTAAAAGAAGCCATATACCGTGGGGATATTTTTCAGGTTGTGCCTTCTCGTAAATTTACGATGCCGTGCTCACATCCCTTAATTGCGTACCAAAAACTCAAAGTACAAAACCCAAGTCCTTACATGTTCTACATGCAAGATGACGCATTTACACTCTTTGGGGCTTCCCCCGAAAGCGCACTCAAATATGCGACAGCAAATCGCAAAGTAGAAATTTATCCAATCGCCGGAACCCGCCCTCGTGGACGAAATGCCCAAGGTGAATTAGACCTTGATTTAGATAGCCGAATTGAGCTTTCCATGCGTTCTGATGAGAAAGAGCTTGCTGAGCACATCATGCTCGTTGACTTAGCACGTAACGATTTAGCACGTATTTGTGAAGCAGGTAGCCGTTATGTTGCCAACCTAACTAAAGTTGACCGCTATTCTTTCGTGATGCATTTGGTTTCTCATGTCGTGGGAACATTACGCCAAGATTTAGATGTTTTTCATGCATATCAAGCCTGTATGAATATGGGAACGTTAACGGGTGCACCAAAAGTAAAAGCAATGCAGCTGATTGCGCAATATGAACAAGAGCGCCGAGGATCATACGGGGGGGCTGTAGGATATTTTCAAGGAAATGGTGATTTTGATACTTGCATCGTTATTCGCTCCGCCTACGTAGAAAATGGCATTGCCACTGTACAAGCGGGAGGTGGTGTCGTTCTAGACTCCATACCTCAAGCAGAAGCAGATGAAACCCGTAATAAAGCACGTGCTGTGATCCGTGCAATTGCCCAAGCACACCAAGTTAAGGAGTTATTCTAATGGCGAATATTTTACTGCTCGATAACGTTGACTCCTTTACTTATAACCTTGTAGACCAACTGCGTGCGGGTGGACATCAGGTGGTTATTTATCGCAATACCGTCAGTGCAGAACATATTTTATCTGTATTAAATCAAATGGTTTCACCTATTTTAGTCTTATCACCCGGTCCAGGAAAACCTAGTGAAGCAGGTTCAATGCCAGAAATATTGATGCGCGTAAAAGGCAAAATTCCTGTTATCGGTATTTGCTTAGGTCACCAAGCTATTGTTGAGGCCTATGGTGGAACTGTCTCTGCTGCAGGTGAAATTTTGCATGGTAAATCCTCAATAGCCACACATGATGGATTAGCCATGTTTAACCATCTTGAAAACCCAATATCAGTGGCTCGCTACCACTCTCTTGTTGGTAGCCAAATTCCGGAGAGCTTGACCATTTGTGCTCAGTCAAATGGCATGGTCATGGCTGTACGTAATGATAGCGATAGAGTTTGTGGATTCCAATTTCACCCAGAATCCATTTTAACAACCCAAGGTAAACAGTTGTTAGAAAACACCGTGGCATGGGCTCTTTCTACTCCCAATGCAATCGAATCCACTCATTCGCACTAACGGAATACTAAAGAGCCAATTATGCAAAATATTTATGATAAATTATTTAAAGCGCAGCCGCTAACTCAACAAGAAAGCCAGTACTTGTTTAATGCCATTATTCAAGGTGAATTAACAGAACCTCAGTTAGCCGCTGTGTTAATCAGTATGAAAATGCGTGGCGAACAACCACAAGAAATTGCGGGTGCCGCTCTAGCTTGTTTAGAAAATGCACAACCCTTTCCCCGCCCTGACTACCTATTCAGTGATATTGTTGGTACAGGGGGAGATGGTGCAAATAGTATTAATATTTCAACAGCAAGTGCCTTTGTTGCTGCTGAATGTGGTATTAAAGTAGCCAAACATGGTAATCGTAGTGTTTCGAGCCGTTCAGGTTCTTCAGATTTACTGGCTGCTTTTGGTATCGCTCTTGATCTCAGTGCGCAAAGTGCTCGTGACGCATTAGATGAGCTTGGTGTTTGTTTTTTATTTGCACCGCAATACCATAGTGGGTTCCGCCATGCGGCCCCTGTACGCACTCAATTAAAAACCCGAACGTTATTTAATGTATTGGGGCCATTAATTAATCCGGCTCGTCCGCCAATTGCCCTTATCGGAGTTTACCAAGAATCATTAGTAAAACCGGTGTCTGAAACATTACAGATGCTTGGTTTCACCCGTGCAGCTGTGGTACACAGTGGAGGGATGGATGAGGTTTCATTACATGCAGTGACTCAAGTCGCTGAATTAAAAGATGGCAAAGTACAACATTACCAATTAACTGCAGATGATTTTGGGTTAGAACCGTATCAATTACGTGACTTAGAAGGCGGAACACCAGATGAAAACCGCGTGTTACTTAGTAACTTGCTTCAAGGCCATGGGCAAGCTGCTCACGAAGCTGCTGTAGCGGCCAATGTCGCCATGTTGATGCGTATTAATGGCCATGAAGACTTAAAACAAAACAGCGAACACGCACTCGCAATTATTCGTAGCGGTAAAGCATTTGACCGCGTCACAGCACTCGCGGCAAGGAACCAATAAAATGAAAGCGACAGTCTTACAAAAAATTGTTAATGATAAAGTTGATTATTTAATCGAACGCAAAGCCAAGCAGCCATTAAAAAGCTTTATTGCTGGTATTCAACCTAGCCAGCGTAGTTTCTATAACGCACTAAGCGCAAAACGCCCTGTATTTATTTTAGAGTGCAAAAAAGCATCGCCTTCAAAGGGGTTGATTCGTGCTGACTTCGACCCCGCTGTGATAGCTAAAACTTATGCGCCCTACGCATCCGCGATTTCCGTTCTTACTGATGAAAAATATTTTCAAGGGAATATGGATTACTTAACGATTGTCAGTAATACCGTAAAACAACCCGTGTTATGCAAAGATTTCATCATTGACCCATACCAAATCTACCTTGCACGTTACTACCAAGCGGATGCCATTTTACTCATGTTATCTGTCTTAAATGATGATGAATATAAAGCGTTAGCAGAGGTCGCTCATCAACTTAATATGGGAATATTAACGGAAGTCAGTAATGAAGAAGAATTAGAGAGAGCAATTCGGTTACAAGCCAAGGTTGTTGGTATCAATAACCGTGATTTACGTGACCTTTCTATTGATTTAAACCGAACTCGTGAACTCGCACCCCGCTTAGCGAAGGGTACCATTGTGATCAGTGAGTCAGGTATTCATCAACACCAACATATTCAGTCGCTGAAACAATTTGCGAATGGTTTTTTAATCGGTAGCGCCTTAATGGAGCAAGCTGACCTAGATAAAGCCATTCGAAACTTGTTAGTGGGAGAACATAAAGTCTGTGGTTTAACCCGCGAGCAAGATGCAAAAGCCGCATTTGAAGCGGGAGCACACTATGGTGGATTAATTTTTGCTGAAACCTCCCCTAGAAAAGTGACGTTGTCACAGGCGCAGAATATCATCCATGCAGCGCCTTTAAAATATGTCGGTGTTTTCCGCAATCAGTCCGCGGATTTTGTTGCTCATATCGCCAAGCAACTTGCATTATCTGCGGTACAATTACATGGTGAAGAAGATACTTCTTATATCAATACGTTAAAAACATTTTTACCAAACTACTGTGAAGTTTGGAAGGCGCTTGATATGTCACGAACAACTCTAAATGACTACGATACACAAGGTATTGATGTGTTATTGCTGGATAATGGCTCTGGTGGTACTGGCAAAACCTTCGATTGGTCAGCAATCCCCTCGTCCACAACACAGAAATTAATGATAGCGGGGGGGCTTACCCCTGATAACTGCCTAGATGCAGCTAAGTTACTGTGCAACGGATTGGACTTTAATTCAGGGGTTGAAATTGAACCAGGTATAAAAAGTCAACAAAAAATAAATTTGGTGTTGTCAACGTTGTTAGCCAAATCAACGGCTCATCAATACACAACGAAATGAAAGACTCCAACACCAATTAATGTAACTGATAAAATGGACAATAAATAATGAGCAAATTAGATCCGTATTTTGGCGAGTTTGGTGGGCAATATGTCCCAGAAATTCTTATTCCTGCATTAAACCAATTAGAAGACGCGTTTATCGACGCACAGAATGATGATGAATTTATTCGTGAGTTTCACGACTTACTAAAAAACTATGCAGGTCGCCCTACTGCGCTAACGTTATGTAAAAATCTAACCGCAGGTACAAAAACAAAATTATATTTAAAGCGAGAAGATTTACTGCACGGCGGTGCCCATAAGACTAACCAAGTATTAGGCCAAGCACTACTTGCTAAGCGAATGGGAAAAACTGAAATAATTGCAGAAACAGGGGCTGGGCAGCACGGCGTTGCGACAGCACTGGCTTGTGCATTACTGAACATGAAATGCCGTATTTATATGGGCGCCAAAGATGTAGAACGCCAGTCTCCCAATGTATTTCGAATGAAATTAATGGGCGCTGAAGTTATTCCAGTTTACAGCGGTTCAGCCACATTGAAAGATGCCTGTAATGAAGCATTAAGGGACTGGTCTGGCAGCTATGATAAAGCTCATTATTTATTAGGAACCGCGGCGGGGCCACACCCTTACCCAACAATTGTACGTGAGTTCCAACGTATGATTGGTGATGAAGCAAAACAACAAATTCTCGAAAAAGAAGGCCGTTTACCTGATGCTGTCGTTGCCTGTATTGGTGGTGGTTCAAATGCAATCGGCTTATTTGCCTCTTTTATTCCAGAAGAAGATGTGAAACTAATCGGTGTGGAACCTGCTGGATTAGGTATTGAATCCGGCCAACATGGTGCCCCGTTAAAACATGGCCGTGTCGGGATTTATTTCGGTATGAAATCGCCAATGATGCAAACCAATGAAGGTCAAATTGAAGAATCCTATTCTATCTCTGCAGGATTAGATTTTCCATCTGTTGGCCCTCAGCATGCCCATTTAAACAGTATCGGTCGTGCTGAATATGTTTCCATTACTGATGACGAAGCCTTAAATGCTTTTAAATTATTATCACGTAAGGAAGGAATTATTCCTGCATTAGAATCATCTCATGCACTCGCTTATGCATTAAAAATGGCAGAGCAAGAACCTAATAAAGAACAGTTATTAATCGTCAATTTGTCTGGCCGTGGTGATAAAGATATTTTTACGGTACATGATATTTTAGCCAGCAAAGGAGAAATCTAATGGAACGCTACACCCAACTTTTTGAACGTTTAGCTCAGAATAACCAAGGCGCATTTGTTCCATTTGTCACTTTAGGTGACCCAGATGCTGAGTTATCATTAAAAATTGTCGATGCTTTGATTGCTGGTGGTGCTGATGCATTAGAGATTGGTATTCCATTTTCTGATCCACTGGCAGATGGCCCAACTATCCAAAATGCAAATTTGCGTGCATTTAAAAGTGAAATTACCCCAACAATTTGTTTCGAACTACTCCGTCGTATTCGAGAAAAACACCCTACTATTCCTATTGGCTTATTAGTCTATGCAAATTTAGTTTTTACGAATGGTATTGAAAATTTTTATATTCGCTGCGAAAAAGCAGGTGTTGATTCTGTATTAGTTGCAGATGTCCCTATGTCTGAATCAAAACCATTTCGCGAAGCGGCGCTAGCTCACAATATTGCACCCATTTTTATTTGCCCACCAAATGCTAATGATGAGCTACTGCAACAGATCGGGAAATATAGCCAAGGTTATACTTATTTATTATCTCGTGCAGGCGTGACAGGTACTGAAAAAAGAGCAGAAATGCCATTGACTCACTTATTGAGTCAATTAAACCAATATAAAGCGGCTCCCGCCCTACAAGGTTTTGGAATATCAGAACCTGAGCAAGTCGAAGAAGCGATTAAAAATGGTGCTGCAGGCGCAATTTCAGGTTCAGCTGTGGTTAAAATTATTGAAAATAACCTACATCGCCCTGACGTTATGCTTAAATCATTAACTGAATTCGTTGCAAAAATGAAAGCAGCAACACAAAAATAGATAAAGAATAAATAGTAATCAAGTCATATTTAAAATTAATGGCTTGGTTACTTAAAATTATAAAAAAATAGGCTTAAATAAATTTTACCTAGCCTTCTATAATTACATTTTAAACAAATTTAAATATAATAGATATCAATTAACTATTAATTAGCTATTGATTAAATAGCTAAAATTTAATAATCATAATATTTACTAATCGAATCCATTAATATCAAAAATAATACTTACGTATTTACACACTGGTAAATCCCCCTATCAAATCCACAGCAGAGTAAACCTTATCTATTGATTTTACTAACAATAATCAGCCGCTAAATATAAAACACCATTTATATCAGAATATAATTATTTTAAGCTATTTGCACCCGTATGATTCAACTTAAGTACAATTAAATTTTAATAAAAACAAATATCACGGATAATCTTCATGCTTTAATGGAATTTTATTTAGCTATTTTTAATTTTATCTATAGTCTATTTTAGGGATATTTATGAAACAGCCTACCACTCATCCTATGATGAAAATCAAACCACTCTTTTTAAGTGTATCTGTTATTTTAGGGTCAATATCTGTTGCTCACGGCGCCGTTGTTAATACAAATGGTGCTGGTGTAATAAATCAAAGTAATGGCCCGACTATCGTTCATATTAAAGGAGCTAGTGACAAAGGTGTCTCACATAACATTTATAGCCAATTTGATGTTGACCAAAAAGGGGTTATTTTAAATAATAGCGCAACAAATACGAATACCAGTTTAGGCGGACAAATCAATGGAAACCTAAATTTAAATAATGGTAATGGCCCTGCAAAAGTCATTTTGAATGAAGTTAATTCATATAAGGCAAGTACCCTAGGCGGAATGATTGAAGTTGCAGGTGATAAAGCACAAGTTATCGTTGCTAACGCATCTGGTATCACATGTAATAATTGTGGTTTTATCAACACAGACCGAGTAACTCTAACAACGGGTAAACCAATTGTTGCTGGCGGTGAAGTTCTTGGCTATAACGTTGAAAAAGGCCAAATTATTATTAATAGCCGCTTAAAATCAGACTCCCCGACGGATATCATCGCTCGTTCTGCGGTGATCCAAGGTGATATCCACGCTAAAGAAATTAATGTCGTCGCAGGTAATAACTTTGTCGATGCCAAAGGTAATTTCGTGACTAAAGTTCAAGGCGTTGGAAATGCAACTCGAATTGGTGTCGATGTAGCCGCCATGGGTGGTATGTATGCTGACAAAATTACCTTAATTTCAACTGAAAGTGGAACTGGTGTTTCCAATAACGGAAACCTAGCTGCCGGAATCGGTGGAGTTAATATTGATTCAACTGGCTTAGTGTATAACCAACGCGGAAAAGTAAATGCCAATGGCAACATCAATATAAAAACCAATGGTTTATATAATAATTCCACTATTATAGCTAATGGCGATGTTGATATTGATTCTCAAAGATTAGTTCTAAGTAATGTGAATGGACAGATTAAGTCTAATGGCGGTAATCTCAAACTCGCTTCAGCTTCGAGTATTGATAACCGAAATGGTATTGTCCATGCTCAAAAAGACATGAATATCTCAACTGCAAATGTTGTTAATACTAATGGTTCAATCAAAACTAATAGTGGCGATATTGCAATTCGTGCAACAGGCAAGATTGATAACAACTATACCTTACGTAGTAATGTTGTTAATGCAGACGAACGAGGAATTCGAGCAGGTGGTAATGGTAGTTTAACTATAGAAACAACCACCCTAGCAAACGATAACTCAACATTATTAGGTCGTGATATTACAATAAATGCTCGTAATACTGTCACTAATAATAATAACTCTCAAATTTCAGCAAAAAGAAGAATCGATATAGATACTATTACGTTACAAAATAGTAACTCATTGATTAAATCTAACAATGGCCCAATCAATATCACCTTGGGAAGTAACCTAGTAAATAACGGTTATTCTTCAATTGATAGTGGAAAAGCCTTAAATATTAATGCTCATGTTGTTAATAACCAAGGTTCACTAATTTCTGGTGCAGGTAAGTCCAAGTTTGATGTGTATTCCCTTAACAACCAATATGGTTTTATCAAAGGAAATAATATAGACATTAAAGCAACTTACTTAAACAACCTCAGAGGTTTAATTTCTGCTGATTCTAATGTCGTAGTTAATGCAACAACTGTAGATAACAGCTATGCTAGCGGTTTTAATGCTTATGCTAGCAAATACGGTGTTTCCGGCCAAACGGGTGGTATTTATACCAAAGATGGTTCTATTACTATCAAAGCAAATGGCATAAATAACAACTCTGGTGTGATTGTTTCAGATGCACAGGAAAAGGCTGGAAATAAAGGCGATATTAATATTACACTAAGAAATGACCTTGATAACCGTAGTGGAAAAATTCAAGGTGCTAATGATGTCAATTTAGATCTTAATAAGCTAGATAATACCAAATCAGGTTCAATTCATGCTGGCAAAGATTTAAACATTGATGCCTTTACTCGCGTAGATAATAACACTGGACGCTTAAGTTCAATGAACAAAACTACGATTACAAGTCCTATAATTTACAATAGCCCTACTGGACAAATCCTAGGTTCAATGATTGTTTTAAATACACCTTATTATTATTAATTAGGTCAAATAAGGAGGCTACTAGCCTCCTTATTTTATTACGCCAATACGGAGTGATATTAAAATAGTATACACCATTATTTTAATATCATTGACAAACCTTAAAGCTTTCTAATGTTTACTTATTTTTAAAGCAAGACAAAATAGTTTAACTCTAAGTAAAAAAACTTATTTAATCTAATTTAGTGTATTTACTAGACATTGATTTCATTAAGAATTAATCAAACCACCAAAGATTAAATTATATTAGTTATATTTTCAGTAGTAATCCCCAAAAGCATTTACACTAACTCAATCAATTTAATTAATTTTTATTTATTATAAATTTAACGCATAATTAAATTATGTAAAATAAGAAAATTAGCAATAGGTTTATTATAGGGATATACATGTACTCATTTCAAAACAAAGGACTGATGGAGATTAAACAAGAAAATTCTGATGTATTTAATTAATAAATAATCACATCGGCAATTTATTAGTCTTTATATCATAAAAATAACTTTAATCTTTATTAAAATTAATGTGGTGCACATGAATTTTCGATTTATTTTTTTATTATCAACTTTAACTTCTTTGCCTTTAGCTGCATCAGCTAATACCGCACAAATTATTGACCAACAAATTAATAACCAAGCTAGCCAAGATCGTTCTCGCCAACAACAGACTCAATTAGAAGCTAAAGATGCCTTAGGTAAAACTAGAGAGCGTTCAAATAATATTTTAGTTTTTGATGATGAGAAAGATTGTTTTCAAATGAAACAGGTTATCTTGCTCTCTGAGCCTAAACTCCCTTCTATGCGACCTCTAGAAGCTTATGCAAACCAAGTTGTTGGTGTATGCATTGGTATTAATGGCGTTGAAACTTTAGCAAAGGGCTTACAAGATAAAATAATTAAATCAGGCTATGTCACAACACGAGTTAATATTCCAGAACAAAACATCAGTGAGGGTATTTTAACGCTCCAAATTATTCCAGGTAAAGTTGCGAATGTAAAACTTGCAGAAGGTAGCGACACCTATATTACATTAGGTGCGATTATGCCTGCTAAAGAAGGGGATATTCTGAATATTCGTGACATCGAACAAGGCTTAGAGAACCTTGAGCGGATACCGGGTGCTAAAGTGAATATAGAGCTAGCACCGGGTAAAGAGTTTTCCACATCTGATATTTCCATACAAAGAGAAAAATCATCTCACTTTAACGTAGGTGGATATTACAATAACTCAGGAAGCCGCCAAACGGGTAAAGATCAAGTCGGAGTGACTTTGTATGCTAACAATTTAACGAGTTTAAACGACACAATATATGTTTCAGCAGGAAAAAATTTAAAAAACCAAGCCCGCTACAGCACCAGTAATACTGCAATTTATTATGCCGTACCTTACAACTACTGGCTTTTTTCATTGTATGCAAGCAAAAGCGACTATAAACAAACTATTAATGACTCCGTATTTAGCTATAAGTATTATGGTGATAGTAAATATTATAATGCTACGGCGAGTAATGTTTTCTTGCGTGGGCAAACGTTCAAAGACACTGCATCAATTCAACTAATTAAAAGAAAATCAAAATATAAATTAGAGGATGTCGCCCTACTTTCCCAACAACGTGACCTTACCAGCCTTAAGCTCGGTGTTAGCCACCGTCAAAACATCAATAATTCAACTATCGATGCTTCAATATATTATCAACGTAATGTACCTTGGTTTGGTGCCGAAGAAAGCTGGGATATGAAATATGGTGATGTCAGCAAAATGAGCCGTGTTTATACTACCGATATTTCAGGAATGTTCCCCTTCGCCTTTGACAATTTTATTATGAGTTATAATCCACAACTGTTTATACAATACTCACGAGACCGCTTAACCATTCAAGATCAATTTTCGTTAGGTAACCGTTGGACGGTTCGTGGTTTTGACGAAGAATTTTCCCTAATAGGTGACAAAGGTTTTTACTTACGCAATGAGTTTAACTTTTATATTCCTGGCTTCTCCATCTATCCATACTATGCTCTTGACTATGGACGTGTATTCGGCGGTGTTTATCCGTTAGGTCTCTATTCTGATGACCAATTATTAGGAATGGCTATAGGCATGAGAGGTAATGTTAATATATTTAGTTATGACTTATTCTTAGGTGCCCCACTTTATAAGCCGGACGAATATGAAACCAGTAGCGTCAATGCTGGGTTAAACGTGCAATGGTTTTGGTAATTTAATATTGTAAATTTGAATAATATCTTAAAGCTGAATACGCCCCTGTATTCGGCTTTTTTATTTCAAGGTAATTAGTCTCAATATTTTTATTAATTACTCTAAATAAAGATAATCAATAAGTACCTTTACTTTATTATCACTCTATAACACTAATTAATATATTATAAATATCATTATCATAATTTGTTTTTTATGATAATCATTTGTTAAATATATGTTCAAGCTTAATGGTAATTGAAAAATCCGAGAATACGAATATTCTCGGATTTCCTACTTCTCTCTAGTCCTTCAGAATTCAGGTATTACCTGTATTGCATCCTATCAAATTCTTAGAAACGGTAACCCGCACCGAACATAAATACAAATGGGTCTAAACGAGTATCGATTTTGTGTGTGTCATTACCCGCTTTAAATTTCACATCTGTTTCAATATTCATCCACCAAACAGAGGCGTTTAACATCCAGTTATCAGTCAGCATGTAGTCCATACCTGCTTGCGCCGCAAAGCCCCAAGAGCTTGATAAATCAAGATCTGATAAACCGTTAGTTTTCCCTGTTGAGTTAAATTTCTCATCAAAGAAGAAGGTGTAGTTAACACCAGCACCTAAATAAGGACGTAATTTATCTTCTTTACTACCAAAATAATATTGCGCCATTAAAGTTGGTGGTAAATGTTTAACAGTTGCAATTGTACCTAAAGGCCCTACGCCAACTTTATGTTCAAACGGAGTTGCTGCTAATAATTCCACTCCGATATTATCAGTGATCATATACCCAAACGTTAAACCTAATTGAGTATTGTTATTAACATCAAATGAACCTAAACCTAATACATTTTCAGAACCCGCATTTGGACGTACCGTTGCAGTACCTGTACGGAAAATAAAGTCGCCAGCTTCATGAGCAATAGAAACTGCTGGAGCTAAAGTTGCAGCAGCTAATACAAGCGCAGTGAGTTTTTTCATTATCAATCCCATTCCTATGTTTTTATTTTAGGAAAATATACCGTATTATTTAAATTGATGTTCAAATCAAGATCACATCTTTTACTAATTTATAGGTAAACCAATAAATATGGATTTATTATTTCATTTATTGTTTTTTTATTTTTGATTTAAATCAATTTTTATAAAGTAACTAACAAAATAAAAATTTGATTTCTAAATATAGATATTTATTTCAAAATTTAAACATGCATAAAAAATACAATTTATATAAATTCATTTCTTGGGTTAATTACATTCGATCATCATGAGCAATATATTTTTCTTAACCTCCCGAATTTTCTTATCTTTCTCTACCTCTAGGCGTGATACTCGGTTACAATTAGATTAAAATTTTGATCCCGTTTGTAGATAGGAGCAGTGTCATGTCCATTTCGGCCAACTCACTCATCAGTGATAGTATCAATTTCTTTAAAAACCAATTGAGTGGCCTCCTCACCATTGTGCTCTTAGCCACCGTGGTAAGCCTTGTCATCTATGCGATGATGATCCCTAGTGAACAGATGATAGGTGTTCTTGCTCAAGCACAAAGTAAAATGATTGAATCTGGTAATTCGGGGTTACAAGACTGGATTCTAAATCTATCTGAAGAAGATAAAAGTAGTATTTTGCGTGTTTCTTTTGGATTGATTCTCTCCGTCACTCTTGGCAGTTTGTTCCTTATTTGTGGCACATTATCCTATATCTCAGGGATGTCTCGTGGCGAAGATATGACAGGACTTCAAGCGATAACATCATCACTGAACAAAGCGCCTTCTATGTTTCTTCTGTTGGTCGTTTGCTCGCTGCTTATCCAATTAGGCATCACAATTATGGTTCTACCTGGTATCGTGCTAGCCATTGGTTTTTCCTTAGCGCCAGCAATTTTAATGACAGAAAACACCAACCCATTTAGTGCGATGGGAAAAAGCTGGAAATTGGCTTATGCAAATTGGCGTGTCGCTTTACCGATGATTTTAATTTGGATGGCCGTTCAAATGCTTATCAGTGTTCTATTGGGTAACCTTAATATGAATCATATTGCGATTAATGGTATCTCCTTTTTACTCAATAATGTTGTAGCCGCATTTGCTTTAATTTACTTTTATCGTTTATATATGCTAATCACAAAAAATTGATCTCGCTGATAAAAAGGTATCATTTGATACCTTTTTATTTACGTTATTTTTAAACTTTATCTGAGTTAATATTCGTTGGTCTAATTCGATTTTCGCAATCATATTCTAATGAGCCTGGGTCCTTCCCGCTCTCTTGTGTCTTTCTTTCTTCCACACATTTCATTTGAATTTGCTGCTTACTTTGAATTAAACGGATCGCAAAATAAATATCCGGTACCACTAATAAATCATCATCTGAACGGTTGATTTTATTTTGTTCTAACCAACGATTAAGAGAAGTTCTACGCCCAGCTAATACCAAAGTCACCCCTTTCGCCTTCAAAGATGTCACAATATCATTCAATGTGGAAAATACGCTCACATCATTATGCGTAAAGCTGACAGCAGCATCAACAATCACCCAAGCGGGTCTTTTACGTTGATTATCTAAATGTTTATTTAGCCGCTCTTTAAAGTAATTCACATTAAAATAGGTAAGCGGAGAATTGAAACGATAAATTAGGACACCATCAACTTCTTGAATATCATTTTCTGATGTCATCGAGTGCAACATACCATGCTCATCAACGCCTAATAGTTGATCTGTTGGCCTAAATATAATTCGGATAAACTGTAATAAACCTAATAAAACGGCTAAGCCTACACCACTAATCAAACCAACTACCAACACTGCGCATAAAGTAAAAACACATAAGAAAAAAGCTTCTCTATTGCGTTTACGAATTGATAAAATACTGCGGAAACTGAGCAAGGAATAAGTTGAAATAATTAAAACCATCCCTAAAGCAGGCATAGGGATATATTCCAATAAATTCATAGAAAAAAGTAAAACAGCTAAGATGGTCACCGCGGCAACGAGGGAAACCAACTGTGTTTTCCCTCCCATCATATCATTAACTGCTGTACGGCTGCTCGCAGCACTCACTGCAAAACCTTGACCAAAAGCAGAAGCAATATTTGCCATTCCTAATGCTCTTAATTCTTGGTCTGCATCCACGGTATAGCCATTTTTGCTTGCAAAACTTCGCGCTGTCATCATAAAGCTTACAAAGCTAATCACTGCTAAGTTTAATGATGGAATGACAAGATCTCTGAGTAACCCTGGCGGAAAATCAGGCATAGGTATATAAGGAAGTCCTTCACCTAAATCCCCAACCGTGCTAATGCCATATTGCTCAAGATTAAATAGAATACTGGCTGCTGTAGCCAAAACCATTGCAATTAATAGGGACGGCCACTTACTCCTTACTCGTTTAATCACTAAGGTGATTACCAATGTTGCAATAGCTACTAATAATGTCGGAATATGTGTTTCCATTAGCGCTAATGGAAACGCTATTAAGCGTTCAATAAACCCTGAAGGTAAAGTCGTAATACCAAATATTTTACTGATTTGACTGACTATAATCGTAAGAGCTACCCCATTTAATAAACCTTGCAATATCGGTCTCGATAAAAAATCAGCAAAGGTACCTAAACGAAACCTTGCTGCAATCAAACACCAAACCCCAGTCATAAAACTCATGACAATAATCAGTTGCCAACGAACGGTTTCATCCCCCATTGCGAGTGGTGCGACTGCGGCTGCAATTACAGCACATGTTGCGGCATCAGGCCCGATAATCAATTGTTTCGACGTCCCAAATAACGCATAGAAAAACATTGGTAAAATACATGAGTATAATCCGACAATGGCATTCACCCCCATTAATTCGGCATAGGCAATAGCCACTGGCAAAGCAACTGCAGCGACAGACAAACCCGCTTTAATATCAGGGCCTAAGTCTGTACGTTGATAGTTAAATAGCGTTTTTAAACCTGGCATCCAGACAAATAGCTTTGCCTTTATCATGGGAGAAAAGTACCTATAAATTAGCAAGTTAAATTATTTTATGTATTACTTATATCCGAACTAATAAAGTTTATCTAGAAGTAAGTCAAATAATCGTAAAATAGTGCAAATATGATTGGTAACAAAACATGTTTATTGGTAAAAAGGTGCAAACTTTTAACAATTAAAGCCAAAATCGGTTAAACTACTCCATTATCTTTACGTTGAGGCGCTGTATTCACTGTTATGAAACAACTTATTGATTTTATTCCTTTGGTAATCTTTTTTATAGTCTATAAAAGATACGATATTTTCTATGCGAGTGGCGCACTAATGGTTACCACTCCTTTAGCGTTATTAGCTACCTACCTTATTTATAAAAAAGTTGAGAAAGTTGCAAAAATCACCTGTGCAATTGTGATGAGTTTTGCTGCGTTAACCCTTATTTTCCACAGTGATGCATTTATTAAATGGAAAGTCACTATCATCTATGCTGCGTTTGCTGGCGCATTACTCTTTAGCCAATGGTTTACTGAAAAGCCCCTAATTCAGCGCATGTTAGGCAGTAATCAAGAAATAAAATTAGCAGATAGTTATTGGAACAAACTCAATAGTGCATGGGCAATATTCTTTATTTTCTGCGCATTACTGAACATTTATGTTGCTTTCTGGATGGCGCAAGATATTTGGGTAAATTTCAAAGTCTTTGGTCTGACAGCGGGAACATTAATATTTACAGTACTGAGTGTGGTCTATATTTTTAAAAATATGGTTAAAGAGCCTGCAGAAAAACACGAAGAATAATTAAAAATTAGAGTTAAAAACCTGCTAATTGTCTATCGATTAGCAGGTTTTTTTTCTTATTAATAGCGCTTGTCACCAAATGCTTTTTCAATTTTTTTATCTGTATTGTACTGTGATAATGCGTATACCGACCATATGGCAGCGGGTAGCCAACCAATTAACGTGATCTGTAGAATTAAGCAAATGATCCCAGCAAAGGGGCGCCCTATCGTAAAAAATTGCAACCAAGGTAATAATATTGCCAGTAACAATCTCATTTCATACCTCTAAATTAATCAATAAAATTTATATTATTGAGTATAGCCAATTCAATCAATTGACTAAATATAAAAAACACTTCTTGCTTTTTCTTTGCAAAAGTTGATCTTTTTACCAAGAATTAGACACCGTTTATTAATAATGGGTACCATATTTGTCTTATTTTTGCAGCAATTCAATCAAATAGCTATTATCAATCAATAACTGTATGGTTCAGGTTTACTATTGCATATGTAATTTGTTATAAATGCAAAATCAAAAGTAATAACCCTTTTAATAAGAGTCAGATATGCAATTGCCGAACGGTGAGTTGGTTTTACGTACATTAGCCATGCCCGCAGATACTAATGCGAATGGTGATATTTTTGGTGGCTGGTTAATGTCACAAATGGACATTGGTGGGGCTATCTTAGCAAAAGAAATAGCGCTCGGACGAGTTGTTACTGTGGCAGTTAATGGCATTAAGTTTCAAAAGCCCGTTGCAGTTGGTGATGTTGTTTGCTGCTATGCACGTTGCTTAAAAACAGGAAAAAGCTCAATTACCATTAATATTGAAGTTTGGGTAAAAAAAGTCGCAACGGAGCCTGTTGGGCAACGTTACCGTGCTACTGATGCGGTATTTACTTATGTCGCAGTTAATGATGATAGTACCTCACGTTCATTACCCAAAGAAAAACAACATTTTCAGTTAGCGAGTTCAGATCAAAAAACTAACGAAGCATAAGTTTTTAGCTCCACTCATTATGTAAAAACTAAAAAGCACCATCATTGCTGTGGTGCTTTTTTATACAACCTAATGTGAACCATTAGACTTGGCTAACAGTGCCATCCAATTTGAAATAAATTTCAGTCACGTAGCCTTTTGCAGGTTGCTTTTCAAAAGTCCAACGGTTCATTGCACGTTTAACATCCCGCTCGAATAAACCTTTAGGTGAGGCTTCGACAAATTCAATATTTGTCACTCGTCCACCATCATCAATATCATAACGAACTTTCACATATCCTTCTTTACCTAAGCGACGCGCGCGTTCAGGATAGGAAGGAGCTTGTTTATGCAGAGCCCTCGGGCCGCCCTTCTTAGTCGATTGACTATTACTTGCCCCTGTATTGTTTGCAGTTTTAATTGGACTGTTATTCGTTTTCGGCGCAGTAACGTCTGATTTAAGATTATTCATCGCCAATTGCTTTTCAACTGGCTTAACATCTTCTTTAATTTTTTTCTTTTCTTCCTGTTTTGGCTTAGGCTTTTTCTTTACCTCAGGTTTCTTCTTGGGTAATGCAATAACAGGTTCAACTACCGGTTCGGGTTCAGGTTCTATAACGGGCTCTGGTTCTGGCTCTACCGGTGTTTCAACCTGCTCAACGGGCTCAGAAGCAGGTTCAGGGGCGGCAAAAGCAATCATAGAAATCGTCAATGGTTCAGGGTCTCTGACCAAGTTAGGCTGATTAAAAATCCATGCCATTGCAAGACCCGCATGAATAGATAATGAAACGACGATAATTAAAGTCCAACGCATCCAACGCATATGCAATTTCTACCCTACACCTGTCTACCAAAAAAGAATATGACTGATAGTTTAAATGCAAATAGCAATCATATTCAATAAGGTTTGTCATACAAAGTGAAAAATGTGAGTGTACGCTGTAATAACCTTACTCAATCCATTGGGTAAAAAGCAGGGAATGCCGACGATGGTAAATGTCAATTTTACGCATTGCATAGATGCGCATGTTTCGCCTTGAATGCCCTTCTAGCCAGCGTCTACGGCGACGTAGGGATTGTCTTAACATACGCCAACGCCCTACTTCATGCCTACTACGTCTCATTTAATTGTGTCCTTTTATCGTCTAAAAATTATTAGAAAAAAATATTATATTCCTTTGAAAAAAAGAACCAAGAGGAACTTTTTATGTCATTTCGGTGCACTGCTTTTAATTTCATGATGATAAAATCAATTAACAAAACTATTTTTCCTAACAAATTACTCTATTTCACGAAGCTTTTACTGCAGAATTTTGCTAAATTCTATTAAGTTGATATTTTACTAACAGTTTTTTTAGCTAAACTATCTTTTTTTGAACCTTTTTCTTATCAGTGAGGCATCTGACCCGTTATGGCAACCGTCTATACACTTATGAGTTGGCTTCTGTTCTTCCTATATTGGCTAATTATTGCAGCAATTACAGTCCGCATTTTAGTCAAAAGAAGGCCGGTCACCTCAGCCATGACATGGCTCCTGATCATTTATATTCTGCCATTAGTCGGGATTATTGCCTATGTCGCCTTCGGTGAACTTCACCTCGGTAAACGTCGAGTCGATAAAGCTCATGATATGTGGCCTTCCGTCGCGACATGGTTAGAAAACTTACGAACTTCAAAACATATCTTCGCCACTGATAATAGCCCCGTCGCTGAACCATTATTTCAGTTAGTTGAAAAGCGCCAGGGTATTGCTGGTGTTAAAGGTAATAGAATTCAACTTTTAACTACCTGTGAAGACTCATTAAAAGCGATAGTCAACGACATCAACAATGCCCAGCACTCGATTGAAATGGTCTTCTATATTTGGCAACCGGGTGGTTTAGTCGACGGTGTTACCGAAGCCTTACTTAATGCCGCTAAACGCGGTGTTAAGTGCCGGATTATGGTGGACTCCGCGGGAAGTTGGCATTTTTTCCGTAGCGATTACCCCGAAAAAATGCGTGCTGCAGGTATTGAGTTTGTAGAATCATTAAAAGTTAATTTGATGCGTTTCTTCTTGCGTCGAATGGATTTACGTCAACATCGTAAAATAGTGGTTATCGATAACTATATTTCATATACAGGCAGTATGAATATGGTTGACCCTCGTTATTTTAAACAAGATTCAGGGGTTGGTGAATGGGTTGACATTTTAGTACGTATGGAAGGCCCTGTGAGTACCACATTAGGTATTGTGTATGCTTTTGACTGGGAAATGGAAACCGGCCAACGCGTACTCCCACCACCGCCTGACAGTAATATTATGCCTTTTGAACAAGCGAATGGGCATACAACACAAATTATCGCCTCAGGACCGGGCTTCCCTGATGAGTTGATTCAACAGTCACTGATGACCGCGATGTTCTCTGCGCGCAAACAACTGATCATGACCACCCCTTATTTTGTGCCTAGTGATGACCTTTTGCATGCAATTTGTACAGCAGCAATGCGAGGTGTCGACGTCAGTATTATTATGCCAAGGCAGAATGACTCATTCCTTGTTCGCTGGGCAAGCCGCTCATTTTACAGTGAATTATTAGCTGCTGGTGTTAAGATTTATCAATTTGAAGATGGTTTATTACACACGAAGAGTGTTTTGGTTGATGGCGAGCTTAGCCTTGTTGGTTCAGTAAATCTTGATATGCGCAGTTTATGGCTCAATTTTGAAATAACAGTGGTCATTGATGATAAAAGTTTTGGTAGCGATCTCACGATAGTTCAGTATGATTATATTGCGCGTTCAACTCGTTTAGAAATTGAAGAATGGGAACAACGTCCGTTCTGGAACCGTGTCGTTGAACGCATTTGCTACTTCTTTAGCCCATTGTTATAAATTAAGTTAATTAGGAAAGGTCATGACTGAAATACAAAATACACCTTTAATCGATGAAGATGACATCATTGAAATGGCTTATGACCTTTTTCTTGAAGGGGCAATGGATAATTTAGAGCCCGCTGACCAATTAATTTTTGCTTTGCAGTTTGAAGAGTTAGGTGCCGCAGAAATTGTTCCTGTTACCCTTAATTGGCAAGAGATGATTACTGAAGAGCTTAATTTAAACCAATTAAGTGAAGTGGTTATTGGGTTAGCTCAAAGCCCTGACGCCGAATTAGACGATATTTTTGCTCGCGTATTAATTAGCCGCCACCCTTCTAAACCGTTTCACCATATTTTTTGGAAGAAATAGTTGATTAAAAGGGACATTTCGTCCCTTTTGGATTAATTAAAGTAGAAGCCCCCTAGACACCATTCCCTTTCGCCCATCATGAGAAAACAATCACAATGGGTCAATTTTCAAACAAGACACCGCATGTTTGAAACTCCCTTCTAATAATGGCCTTGTTTTTGCACACTCTTCATCCGCTAATGGGCAACGGGTTCTAAATACGCAACCTGAAGGTGGGTTAATGGGTGATGGCAATTCACCCTCTAGAAGCTCTATTACCTTATTTTTTTCTTTATCGGGATCAGGAACAGGCACTGCTGACATCAATGCGCGTGTATAAGGATGTAAGGGATTATTGTATACCTCATCATAGGTACCAAGCTCTACGGCATGCCCCAAGTACATCACTAAGACACGGTCAGAAATATGCTTAACAACCGCCAAATCGTGCGCGATAAAGATTAGCGATAATTTCATTTCGCGTTGTAATTCTTGCAATAAATTAACAACTTGTGCTTGAATTGACACGTCTAATGCAGAAACTGGCTCATCGCAAATTACGAGTTTAGGTTCTAAAATCAATGCTCTTGCGATACCAATACGCTGGCATTGCCCTCCCGAAAACTCATGGGGGTAGCGGTTAATCAAATTTGGTAATAAGCCAACCCGCATCATCATTTTTTTCACTTTTTCTGTGATTTGTGATGGTGGTATTTTAGGATGATAGGTTTTTAATGGCTCAGCGATAATGTCACCGATGGTCATTCGCGGATTAAGCGAAGCCAGTGGATCTTGGAAAATCATTTGAATATCACTGCGAACACTGCGCCACTCTTTATCAGTTTTACCTAATAAATTCTGCCCCAGCCAACTTACCGTACCATCCGTCGCTTTAACTAACCCAATAAGTGCTCGAGCAAAAGTGGATTTACCGCACCCTGATTCCCCGACTACACCTAATGTTTCACCTTCATATAAACGAAGTGTTACGCCATCTACCGCTTTAAGGCTTTTGTTTGGTTGCCAAAACCACTGTTTTTTATCTCGAATCTCAAAATGGACTTTAAGGTCATTCACTTCGAGTAAAACTGGCCTATTTTCATGGGTACTCATACCAATTCCTCCAGTGGCTTAAAGCAGGCACGTAACCGCGTTTGACCAAATGTGGTTAATGCAGGTTCTTGGTCAACACATTGCTGAACTGCATATTGGCAACGAGGTGAAAATGGGCAGCCTTTGGGTAAACGTAATAAATTAGGCGGATTGCCGGGAATGGTAGCTAAACTTTCGTCATCACCATCGAGGCGCGGAACAGCAGCTAACAAGCCAAGTGAATATGGATGAGATGGATGATAAAAGATATCCTTCGCAGTACCGTACTCCATCGTGCGTCCTGCATACATCACTAGGACTTTATCACATACCCCTGCGACGACCCCAAGGTCGTGGGTGATCAAAATAATTGCAGTATCAAACTCTTGTTTTAACTCATTGAGCAACGTCATGATTTGCGCTTGTACAGTCACATCAAGTGCTGTCGTGGGTTCGTCAGCAATTAACAGCTTTGGTTGGCATAACAGGGCCATTGCAATCATGACGCGTTGTCTCATTCCTCCTGAAAACTCATGTGGATACATATTCATACGCTTACGTGCTTCAGGCATTTTAACGGCATCTAACATACGAACTGATTCTTCGAAAGCTTCTCTTTTACTCATGCCTTTATGTAACATGAGAACTTCCGACAGCTGTGTACCAATTTTCAAATAAGGGTTCAATGATGTCATTGGGTCTTGAAAAATCATTGAAATCTCTTCCGCTCGCATACGGTTTAATTCTTTTTCTCTTAAATTCAAAATCTCACGGCCATTAAACATGGCAGAGCCATTAATTCTGCCATTTTTGGCGAGTAAGCCCATGAGTGCGAAAGCAGTTTGTGATTTTCCTGAGCCTGATTCACCAACTATGCCAAGCGTTTCCCCCGCACTTAATTCAAAGTTCAATTTGTTTACGGCGGTAACCTCACCATCTTGAGTTGCAAATGTCACACTGAGATCTTTCACGGATAACAGAGGGCTTTTCATTGAGTTATTTAACATATTATTCCCTCTAGCGATCTTTCGGGTCGAGCGCATCACGCAGCCCGTCACCGATGAAGTTAAAACAAAATAACGTAATGACTAAGAAACCGGCTGGTATCAGTAGCAACCATGGCGTCACTTCCATTGAGTTCGCCCCATCACTTAATAGCGCTCCCCAGCTACTTAACGGCTCTTGTGTGCCTAAACCTAAAAAGCTTAAGAATGATTCAAACAAAATCATACTTGGAACTAATAATGACGCGTAAACGACTACTACACCTAAAACGTTAGGTACAATATGACGTAGAATAATCTGCCGCGTACTAACACCACAAACAAGCGCTGCCTCAATAAATTCCTTACGCTTTAATCCGAGTGTTTGTCCGCGAACAATACGCGCCATATCCAACCAAGACACCATTCCTATCGCCACAAATATCAGTAAAATATTGGTCCCAAACAACGTGACAAGGAGGATCACAAAAAACATAAATGGGAAGGAATTTAAAATTTCTAATATACGCATCATGATGGAATCCACTTTTCCACCCACATAACCCGCTAATGAACCGTATAAAGTGCCTACCACGACTGCGACTAAAGCAGCAGCAACCCCCACCATTAAGGAAATTCGCCCACCTATCGCGACACGCACTAATAGGTCTCGGCCTGAAGCATCCGTACCAAAATAATGCCCGGTTGCCATATCCGGTGGCATTGACATCATTTCCCAATCGGTGTCGTCGTACAAAAAAGGCGACATCATAGGAGCAAAAATCACAAATAGAGTAATTAACAACAATACGCATAAGCTAAATATTGCCGCACGGTTGTGCATAAAACGGCGCCTTGCATCTTGCCATAAACTGCGCCCTTCAATATCTAGCTGCTCTGAAAAGTTTGCCAGAGCTTCACTATTTTTTTGGTTCGATAGCATCGTGTTTCTCCGACTTAATAACGAATTTTAGGGTCAATAACTGCGTACAAAACATCGACAATCGCATTAAACGTAATTGTCAGTACCCCAACTAAAATTGTTAAACTCAATACCAGTGAGTAATCACGATTAAGTGCGCCGTTAACAAAGAGCTGACCGATCCCCGGTAACCCAAAAATAGTTTCAATTACCATCGAGCCAGTAATAATCCCCACAAAAGCGGGACCCATATAGGAAAGCACAGGAAGCAAAGCTGGTTTAAGCGCATGGCGTAAAATGATAGTTCTTAGTGGTAACCCTTTAGCACGTGCAGTACGAATAAAATTAGAATGCATAATTTCGATCATCGAACCGCGTGTAATACGGGAAATACTTGCAATATAAGCAAGTGAAAGTGCAACCATTGGTAGCACCATGTGTTTTAGGTTTCCACCATCCCACCCACCACCAGGGAACCATTTCAAATGAATGGCAAAAATCAGCACCAATAAAGGTGCCACAACAAAGCTTGGGATAACAACCCCCGTCATGGCAAACCCCATGACTGTAAAGTCCCATTTGGTATTTTGGTTGAGTGCGGCTATCACCCCTGCAGAGACCCCAAATAAAACAGCAACAATGAATGCCGTTGCCCCTAATTTTGCAGAAACAGGAAATGCTTTAGCCACTAAATCATTAACACTGTAGTCCTTGTATTTAAATGATGGGCCAAAGTCACCTTTGGAAAGCTGAATTAAATAATTAAAATACTGCTTATACATGGGATCATTTAAATGATATTTAGCTTCAATATTTGCCATCACTTCCGGTGGCAATTTCCGTTCACCCGTAAAAGGGCTCCCTGGGGCTAATCGCATCATAAAAAATGAAATGGTAATCAGAACCAAAAGAGTCGGAATGGCTTCTAACAACCGACGAAAAATAAATTTCAACATCGCTCTTTCCTACTTCTATTGCCTAAATAGGCGAACATCTGGCTCCAATAAATGGAGCCAGAACAACTATATTAGTGTTTAATAATGTACAGATCTTTAGTATGCAGGTTATCTAATGGGTCTTTGCCACTATACCCCCCCACATAAGGTTTCACTAAACGCGTATTAACATAGTAGTAAAGAGGAACAATACCTGAGTCTTTATCGAGTAATTTTTCGGCTTGTTGATAGAGTTCAGCACGTTCATCATCCGTTTTGACTTGCAATGTTTTTTTCATCACTGCATCAAAATCTGTATTTTTATAATGAACAGTATTATTACTGCTGTAGGAAAGTAACATATTGAGGAAAGATGAAGGTTCGTTATAATCCGCACACCAGCCTGCGCGTGCCACATCATAGTTACCTTGATGTCGGCTATCTAAGAATGTTTTCCATTCCTGATTTTCTAGTTTCACTTCTGCGCCAATATTTTTCTTCCACATAGAAGAAGCGGCGATGGCAATACGCTTATGTAAGTCTGAAGTATTATACAATAAATTGAATTTTAGAGGGTTGGCTTTGTTATATCCCGCCTCTTCTAGCAGCTGTTTCGCTTTTTCATTACGCTGCTCTTGGGTCATATTCGCATACCAATCCGGTTTTTCTGTTTTCATTCCACTGGTAAATGGTGGAGTGAACCCATACGCAGGAATATCCCCTTGGGCTTTGACTTTATACGTAATCGTATCTCTATCCATAGATAGTTTTAATGCTTCACGAACACGAGGGTCATTAAATGGCGGTTTTTCATTATTAATTTCATAATAATAAATACATAGATATGGGTTCACACGTAACTCATTCGGCATGTTTTGTTGTAAACTTTTGAACTGCTCAATAGGTAAGTTACTGTATGTCATATCAATTTCGCCACTGCGGTAGCGGTTTACATCAGTGACTTCTGAAGAAATCGGTAAAAAAGTCACTTGGTCAATAATGGTATTCGCATTATCCCAATAGCTTGGGCTACGCTCTAATACAATACGTTCGTTTACCGTCCAATCCTTTAATTTATATGCTCCATTACCTACAAAGTTCTGTGGTTGCGTCCACTTAGCACCATGTTGCTCAATGACTTTTTTATTGACTGGCGACATGGATGAGTGAGCTAATAATTTAGGAATATAAGGAACGGCTTCACTCAGTGTAATAACTAAAGTTTTGTCATCAAGAGCTTTAATACCAAGTTCTTCAGGTTTTTTCTTCCCAGCGATAACATCGTCAATATTACTAATATGGGCATATTGTAAATAGCTTGCATAAGGCGATGCAGTATCAGGGTCAGCCAATCGTCGCCAACTATACACAAAATCCTCTGCCGTGACAGGGTCACCATTAGACCATTTCACGCCATCGCGAATTTTAAATGTCCATTCTGTAAAATCTTTATTTTCCCAGCTTGTTGCCGAGCCAGGTAAAATTTCGCCATCAGGCCCCACTATTGTGATCCCTTCGAAAAGGTCTCTTGCTAAAGCAGATTCCGGCACCCCTTCTATTTTATGAGGGTCTAACGATTGCGGCTCAGAACCGTTGTTACGAACCATCACTTGCTTTTCAGCCAGTTCAACGCCCGCAGGAACCGTTGCTGCAAAACTTGTTGCTATAGAGCCCATTGCCAGCCCAGCCGTTACGCTAAGCGCAAGAATCGATTTATTGATTAACTTACTCATCTTATAGGTTACTCCCATACATAATTATTATGATTGTGTGTTGATACATGTTCACCCAGTAGATGAACACTTTTTATAATTATTTAGATATTATTAATTAGGTTCACTTATATATAACCGTTTAATATCCGTATAATCAAGAGGGTCATTACCTTTAAATCCACGAACACTCGGTTTTATCATTCGAGCACTGACGCGATAATAAACAGGAACAATAGCCGAATCATTGTCTAGCAAGGCTTCCGCTTGCTGGTAAATTGTATGGCGAGATGAAGAGTCCGGTGCTGTTAGCGCTTGCTCAAGCAAGGCATCAAACTCTGGATTATTATAAAAAGTGGTATTATTACTATTTTGAGACAGCATCATGTTCAAAAATGCGGTTGGCTCGTTGTAATCGGCACACCACGTTGCTCTGGCAACATCATAATTTCCTTCATGGCGGCTTTGTAATGATGTTTTCCATTCTTGGTTTTGCAGCGTCACTTGCGCACCAATATTTTTCTGCCACATGGACGCCGCAACAATAGCTTGCTGCTTATTTTGATCTGATGTGTTGTACAGTAAAGCAAATTTCAATGGGTTTTCTTTAGTATATCCGGCCTCAGCAAGCAAATCTTTAGCACGTTGATAACGTTGTTCTGCTGATAAATTTGCCCATTCCGGTAAGGTAAAATTACCATTATTAATAAAACTTGGCGTAAAGCCATAAGCGACTTTTTGCCCTTGAGCGATAATTTTATTGGTTATTGTTTCTCTATCTAATCCTAACTTTATTGCTTCACGCACTCTTGGATCATTAAACGGGGCTTTTTGATTATTTATCTCATAATAGAACGTGCACAAATAAGGCCGAACATACAATTCATTCGGCCTCTCTTGCTGCATTTTTTTATATAAAACAGGTGGGATTGCAGAGTTAGAAATATCAATTTCACCACTACGGTAACGGTTAATATCACTCACTTCGGAGCTAATCGCTAAAAAGGTCGCTTGCTCAATACGGCTATTTTGGTTATCCCAATAAAATGGATTTCGTTTGATAACAATACGTTCATTTACTACCCAGTTATCCAATACGTATGCCCCATTTCCAATAAAATTCTTGGGTTGGGTCCATTTATCACCATGTCGTTGAATTGCTGACTTATTCACGGGCTTCATAGACGTATGAGAAAGCATATCAACGAAATAAGGCACTGGGTGGCTCAACGTAACTTGTAAATGTTGCGGGTCAAGTGCTTTCACACCCAGCGCTGTTGCCGGCATTTTTCCCGCTAAAATCGCATCTGCATTTAAAATATACGCATTTTGTAAATAACTGGAGTATGGGGAGCCAGTATTTGGGTCAGATAAACGTTGCCAGCTATACACAAAATCTTCAGCGGTTACAGGTGTGCCATCACTCCACTTTGCATCTTCCCGCAAAGTAAAAGTCCACGTAGTGAAATTTTCATTACTCCAACTTTTAGCAACCCCAGGAACTGCTTTACCGTCTACATCGGTATACACTAAACCTTCTAATAAATTTAATATCACATTGCCTTCTGGAACCCCTTCCACTTTGTGGGGGTCTAGTGATGTCACTTCTGAGCCATTGTTAATTGTAATAACCTGTTTTACTTTTTCCGTGGCACTAGCCTGTAATGTAACAACTAATAAAGAAAGTACACCAAAACCAAGTGTTGATTTGAACATTCTATCCCTCATGATTCATCAATAGCGCTATAACCTCATTTGCAGCCATCTTTACGCTGATATTTAAGCCCTGGTACCGCTATTTCCTTATGGGCAATCCACTTCATGAACTCAAACAATTAAAACAATTAATTAACATTGACCAGTTAAAAATTTTAAGTAAATTTTAAAAAAATAGAAGTGAAAATTTAATTTTTCTTACATTTCAATACACTAAACTTAAGTTAACTATCCACTACAAAATAACCTCTAAGCTGATTTCCAAACATATCATTAACAAACACCAATTAGAATAGTGAATAAATTTACGTAGCTCACAATTCCTTACTTTTTATCCCTGTTTTAGCAAAAAATGCCACATATAATTACAGGTATCATTTTTTTATGTGTGATTATTAATAGCTAAAGTTTTATTAAGCCATTTAAGAAAGAGCAATGTGCTATCTGTATAGCAAAATTGATGTGTGTAATATGAGGTAATTAGCGGTAGGTATGGCTGCAAATAGATATAGTTTGCAGCCATCAAAAGAAAAGAGATTAGATTACAATAGGCCCGGGAATATGGCCTTAACACCTGTCACAATAAACTCTATACCCAATGACATCAGTAATAGACCCATGATACGCGTTACTACGTTGATCCCTGTTTGACCTAAGTAACGAACCAATAAAGACGCTGAGCGGAATAATAACCAACAACAAAAGGCAAATGCGATACTCGTCAACGCTAAGCCTAAAAAGTTTTGCCACCCATGCCAGCGAGATGACCAAACAATACAAGAACTTATTGCACCAGGCCCTGCCATTAGGGGTAACGCCAAAGGTACAACACCAATGCTATCTCTAACCGCAGTTTCTGTTTTTTCTTGTTTATTTTGTTTGTCTTCCCCAATTTTACCGCTGATCATTGACATCGCTATTGTGACGATCAAGATCCCACCAGCAATACGGAAAGAATCAATTGAGATACCAAACAATTGCAATATTGAGTCACCAATTAATAGTGATGTACATAAAATGATAGCAACTGATGTATTTGCAATAGTATTGGTTTTATTTCTCCCCGCATTACTTTGATAGTTTGTCATACTAATAAACACAGGCAATATGCCAACTGGGTTTACGAGTGCAAACAAACCAATAAAAAATTTAATATATCCCGATAAATCAAGTAATGCGCTACTCACCCATTCATTTCCTTAAGCAGTTCTCTTTAGAGATTTATTGATATCTTTTATAATTTTACCACCGATGTCATTAATTTCCTTGAGCAAAACAATATTTTCTTTAACTTGCTAAATTTGCTTAGTATTTAGTTAGATATACATAAATTATCTGCACAAGTTGTTTTGATAATATTAAATTAAGTAATAGATGAACAACATTTATTCAACTTGTGCATAAATACACGTGCTGAAAGGAGTCAGCTTGACATTTTCGTGACCTAGATCACTTTATTTAATTACCGTTTTGTTAATCTACTCTTAACTGATAGACAGAGCTAATTAGGATATTAACTCAGTACGGAATAAGGTTTTTAAGCCAATAGGCGATCATGAGCAGCGTTATTATAGATAACATCTATACTTTTATCTTTAAGCATTTCCTTGTTCTATCGATGCATTGCTCATTGGCTTAAAAAGTTTAACATTTATCAGGAGTAATCTATATGTCCGTAACTAACGTTACCGAACTCAATGAACTCGTTGCTCGTGTCAAAAAAGCTCAACGTGAATTCGCAACTTTTTCCCAAGAAAAAGTTGATGAAATCTTTAGAGCCGCGGCTCTCGCTGCTGCTGATGCACGTATCCCTCTAGCAAAACTTGCTGTCGAAGAATCTGGAATGGGTATTGTTGAAGATAAAGTGATTAAAAACCACTTCGCTTCAGAGTATATCTACAATGCTTATAAAGATGAAAAAACCTGCGGCACGCTATCTGAAGACCCAACATTTGGGACAATCACCATTGCTGAGCCGATTGGTATTATCTGTGGTATTGTGCCAACAACTAACCCAACTTCAACCGCGATTTTTAAATCACTTATTAGCTTAAAAACGCGCAATGCTATTATATTCTCCCCTCATCCTCGCGCTAAAATTGCTACCAACCGCGCGGCACAAATTGTGCTTGATGCTGCAATTGCAGCTGGTGCACCGAAAGATATTATTGGTTGGATTGATTCCCCTTCTGTTGAGCTATCCAACGCTTTAATGCACCACCCTGATATTAACCTGATTTTAGCGACCGGTGGACCAGGCATGGTCAAAGCTGCTTATAGTTCTGGAAAACCTGCAATTGGTGTTGGTGCTGGTAACACCCCTGTCGTTATTGATGAAACCGCAGATATTAAGCGTGCCGTCGCGTCTATCTTGATGTCAAAAACATTCGATAACGGAGTTATTTGTGCATCTGAACAATCCGTTGTAGTCGTTGATGAAATCTACAATCAAGTTCGCGAGCGTTTTTCAAGTCATGGTGGTTACTTGCTACAAGGAAAAGAGCTTAAAGCGGTTCAAGATATCATTTTAAAAAATGGTAACTTAAATGCCGCTATTGTTGGCCAACCTGCTTATAAAATTGCTGAAATGGCCGGTATTACCGTGCCAAAAACCACTAAAATATTAATTGGTGAAGTAAAAAGCATCGATGAGTCAGAACCGTTCGCACATGAAAAACTTTCACCATTATTAGCGATGTACCGTGGTAAAAACTTTGAAGACGCGGTTGCCAAAGCAGAACAACTTGTCGAAATGGGCGGGATCGGTCATACCTCTTGTTTATACACTGACCAAGATAACCAACATGAACGCGTTAACTATTTTGGCCAAAAAATGAAAACAGCGCGTATTTTAATCAATACGCCAGCATCTCAAGGTGGTATCGGAGACCTTTATAACTTTAAATTAGCCCCTTCTCTTACTCTAGGTTGTGGTTCTTGGGGTGGTAACTCCATCTCTGAAAACGTGGGTCCAAAACACCTAATCAATACCAAAACTGTGGCGAAGAGAGCTGAAAATATGTTGTGGCATAAACTTCCGAACTCAATCTACTTCCGCCGTGGTTGTCTACCTATCGCCCTTGAAGAGATTGCAACTGATGGTGCAAAACGCGCCTTTATCGTAACCGATGGCTATCTGTTCAATAATGGTTATGTTGATGAAGTGGTTAACGTTCTCAAAAAACATCACATTGAAACTGACGTTTTCTTTGAAGTTGAGGCAGACCCAACATTAACTGTTGTCCGTAAAGGTGCAGCACAAATGCAAGCATTCCAACCTGATGTGATCATTGCATTAGGTGGTGGTTCACCAATGGATGCGGCTAAAATCATGTGGGTCATGTATGAACACCCAGAGACTCATTTTGAGGAATTAGCATTACGTTTCATGGATATACGTAAACGTATCCACCGCTTCCCTAAAATGGGCGTTAAGGCTAAATTAGTTGCTATCACAACAACTTCAGGTACAGGTTCTGAGGTCACCCCATTTGCTGTAGTGACTGATGATAAAACGGGCCAAAAATATCCATTAGCAGATTATGCATTAACGCCAAATATGGCCATTGTTGATGCCAACTTAGTCATGAATATGCCTAAATCTTTAACTGCTTTCGGTGGTTTAGATGCTGTCACCCATGCGTTAGAAGCTTATGTTTCTGTTTTAGCTAACGAATTTACTGATGGTCAAGCACTTAAAGCACTAAGCTTATTAAAAGATTATTTACCAGCAAGTTACCATGAAGGCGCTAAAAATCCTGTAGCCAGAGAACGCGTACACAACGGTGCGACACTTGCCGGTATTGCATTTGCAAACGCATTCCTAGGTGTATGTCATTCAATGGCACACAAACTTGGCTCAGAATTCCATATTCCTCATGGTCTCGCTAATGCTCTATTAATTTGTAACGTTATCCGTTTCAATGCTAATGATAACCCAACAAAACAAACTGCATTTAGCCAGTACGACCGCCCTCATGCGCGCCGCCAATATGCAGAAATTGCGGATCATTTAGGACTCACTAACGTCGGAGATCGTACTGCTGCGAAAATTGAAAAATTACTCGCATGGTTGGAGGAAATGAAAACCGATTTAGGTATTCCTAAATCTATTCGTGAGACTGGTGTTACTGAAGCTGACTTCTTAGCTCGCGTAGATAAACTTTCTGAAGATGCGTTTGATGACCAATGTACAGGAGCTAACCCTCGTTATCCTTTAATTTCTGAAATTAAACAGCTATTACTGGATTCTTATTATGGTCGCGAGTTTGTTGAGCACCAAGACGCACTTGTGATTGAAAAAGAGGAAAAAAAAGCCCCTCAGAAAAAATCAACCGTAAAAAAAGAAGCAGAAAAGAAAAGCACTAAGAAATAATGTTAAGCACATAATTTAAAAATAAAGGCACTGCAATAATTGCAGTGCCTTTTGTTTCGTTATTTAAAATCAATTGCTATAAAAATGTAGAAATCAATATCATATAAAATGATTTAACTCACTGAGTTATATCATTAATAGCCATAATATCCGATAACTGAATCCTGTTTTATTCTCTACACTAGATTATTTCTGTTTACCTAAAATGGAGTGGTTTCTTAGGTATAACGCCTTCATTCATCAACTGAGCCTGTTTTATTGCTTCTGAATAGTGTTTACGACAAACAGAGATATACTTTTCATTACCGCCTATATCGACTTGTAGGCCTTCATATACAGGCACCCCATCACTTCCTATACGCAATACCTTACTCGCCTTACGTCCGCAATAACAAACTGTTTTTAGCTCAACTAATTTATCAGCCCAAGCAAGCAAGTATTGGCTGCCTTCAAATAATTGCCCTGCAAAATCAGTACGCAACCCATAGCATAAAACTGGAATATCCTCGTTATCAACTATGTCACATAATTCTTCAACTTGTTTTTTTGTTAGGAATTGGCATTCATCAATAAGAACACAATGGACTTTTTGTTCACTATTTTCTTTTTTTATCAGTTCAGCCATATTTGTTGTTGTTGAGTATAATAACGCTTCCGCTGATAAGCCTATGCGCGATGAGACTTTTCCTTGTTCAAAACGGTTATCTATCTCTGCTGTAAAAATAACCGTACGCATCCCTCTTTCATTATAGTTATACGATGATTGCAATAATGACGTTGATTTTCCCGCATTCATAGCTGAATAATAAAAGTAAAGCTGAGCCATTTGGCTGTTCCCTCAAAATTAATATACGTAATAATTTTACCATAAAACTAGCTTTAGGATTAACAATAATGGTGTAGATGCTGTTTACTTATTGAAAATTGAACTTTTCCCAGTTCAGTTTATACCTTATTGCTTATACCTTATTGCAAATATTGCTTAGCTTGCGGGCAAAAAAACCAATTTGATATTAACTATAAACAGTTTCAACTAAAGCACATTCCGCTAAAAAACATCATCAAAAAAAGAAAATTTAAGCGAGTCTATCCCTTCAATTCATTCCGAGTAAAAGTAAAATGAGACCCTCCTCTTCTTTTTTGAATTATTTAATCACTAAGATTTTAGCTTATTCCTATTTTTCGTTTAGTTCAGTTATTGATAATAGCTATATATATATCTACGAAAAGTTTATTTTTCTTTTGTAAAAAAATTGCATTCGTTAAAGATTACTTTTAAACTAAGGATGTAATTTAGCTATTGCAGAATTTAAAATAGCATTCTATTATTACTGTACACATGCCAACAAATAATTTGAGACCAGGAAAATGAGCGAATCATTAAAAGCGTTAAATAACATCCGTACTCTTCGTGCTCAAGCTCGCGAAGTAACTTTAGAATCTTTAGAAGAAATGCTGGAAAAATTAACCGTCGTTGTTGAAGAACGTCGTGATGAAGAAAGCCAAGCTCGCGCGGAATTAGAAGAACGTAACCGTAAATTGGAAAAAGTTCGTGAAATGATCCTTGAGCAAGGCGTAGATTTAAATGACCTTCTGCAAACAATGGATTCAGGTAAAAGCACTAGCACTCGTGCTAAACGCGCTGCACGTCCAGCTAAATATAAATATGTTGATGAAAATGGCGAAACCAAAACTTGGACAGGCCAAGGCCGTACTCCAGCAGTAATCAAGGTTGCCATTGAAGAACAAGGCAAATCTTTGGATGATTTCTTAATCTAATAGCCTCAACATGTATTTTAAACACCCTTTTATAAGGGTGTTTTTATTTAATCCTTTATATATTATTTATATTAACCTGCACTAAGAAAAAGCCCTTATCTATTATAGCTACAGTCTTTAGCACTAAAACCGCATAACTGCCGCTCCCTACTTCAATTAACTGTTCTGTTTTAAGCTGTTACGACGTATTACGCCATCTACCAAATAATCATGATAAATAAAAGCATAGCAGTAAAGATATGTAAGCTTAATTAGATAAACTTAAATATTTTTCAGTGATTCTATTTATGTAATGAAGTTGTATGCTAATTTTTGTACTCTCACCACTTATAACGTGTACAGACTGAACAGCTCAAGTCAGAGTGTTCCTCTTTATACTTGGTATTTTTGTTAATAATTTATTTATCTACGTATAAAAAAAGGCTAACAAATTAAGTTAGCCTTTAATAAAATTTATTGCGGAATTTTATTTTGCTGAATTCAATGATACTGATAATTTCTTCAGCCACTGGGTAAACTCATCTCCCAGTGCATCATGCTGCATTCCATATTCAACGAACGCTTTCATATAACCTAATTTATTTCCACAGTCATGACTTTTACCACATAAGTGGTAGGCCTCTACTGGCTCATTATTTTCCATCATTAATGCAATAGCATCGGTTAATTGTATTTCATCCCCAGCACCTGGCGCTGTTTTGGCTAATGCATCCCAAATCTTTTCAGATAAAACATAACGGCCAACAATAGATAAATTAGATGGAGCTTCTTCACGTTTTGGTTTTTCAACCATACGAATAATTCTTTTACTATCTCCAGGTTCTAACATTTCTCCATTACAATCCACAATACCATAGTTAGATACATCTTCTTCAGGGACTGGTTCAACTAAAATTTGACTTGCGCCTGTTGACTCATATTGTTCTAGCATTTCACGCAAGTTAAATTTGGTTAAATCTGTACTGTAACGGTCTAAAATGACATCGGGTAAAATAACCGCAAAAGGCTCTTCACCGACTAAAGGTTTAGCACACAAAATTGCATGACCTAATCCTTTTGCTATTCCTTGTCGTGTTTGCATAATCGTTACGTGGCTTGGGCAAATAGATTGAACCTCATCCAATAACTGGCGCTTAACACGCGCTTCCAAAATAGCCTCTAACTCAAAGCTTGTGTCAAAGTGGTTTTCAATGGAATTTTTTGATGAATGTGTCACTAAAACAATTTCATTGATCCCAGCAGCGATACACTCATTAACAACATATTGAATAAGTGGCTTATCAACTATTGGTAACATTTCTTTTGGGATTGCCTTTGTTGCAGGAAGCATACGAGTCCCTAAGCCCGCAACTGGGATTACCGCTTTACGCACCTTGCGCTGTGTCATTTTTATCACTCCAGATATCATCTTAGCCTCTCGAATTTTACTAAAGTAACAAGAGGCATTTTAAGTGCGCAGAAGTATATCAGGAAATGTTCATGAATAAATAGCGACGAGTCCGAATAGAGTTATTCAGATTAAAAGAGTATACATTTTAGGTAATAACTATGTTTCGGGGTTAAACATTAGTTTTATTTTCTGGCTATTATTGCGAATTAAACACTGCCAAGCATTTCCTTTTACCTCTAAATGATTAGATTGGTAAAATTTCAACGCTCCTAAAGGAAGGCTTCTAGATAACTTAACATGCGTATTTTCTGTCGTTATATCCGCTTCTAAACCTGCACTCGCCATAATAATCGCTTTATTCCGTGTATTAAAATACCCCAATAATAGCGGAAACTGGCCACTAAACCCCGAATCTTCCAGTAAATAATTTATTTGGTTAATAATTCTATCAATATTGGGTAATTTTTTTTCTGGGTGGCTTACCGCACTTTTCAAGAGATCATTGAACACGACTCTAATCAAAAAAGCAGCCATAATGCCTTCTTGAGGAGAGCGCTCAGTATCAATACAGTAAAAACCTATTTGGCTGTCTGAAATGGGCGCTAGGTCTAATAATAATCCAAAACGGTTAGCCTCATTAAGTTGGCGATAGTTAATTCGGTAATTATTTATAATTTGATGTACTGGTGGTTGTAACTGTTTCAATACCGCTAACAGTTCTTGAGTATCGTTTTGGATTAGTGTCGAAATCTGAGGGATTTCCTCTCCTAACAGCTCTGTTAGGCTATTTTGCTCAGGATACAACGCAGAAAGGATTGTCACTTTAACTTCATCTAAATTTTTTATTGGCTTTAACAAAGCATCCTTTGCACCTAAGCGAAACATTCTATCTAACTGAGTGAAATCTGTTGTTGCTGTAATCACAATGACAGGAATATCAATATTACGCGCAACTAACGCTTTCATAAACGCTTCACCATTCATGACAGGCATATTTAAGTCACATAGAATGATATCAGGTTTGATACGGTCTATTGTTAACATCTCTATTGCTAATTGACCATTATCTGCGGTATAGATCTCAATACCCAGCGTTTCTAGGTAGTTTTTTAAAATTGTACAGAAGGTGATTTCGTCTTCTATTATGAGTATTTTTCTATTTTTCATAAGATACCTACTGCAAAAGCCTGGTTTAATTAACAATACAATTATTCATACGATAAAATCATTTATTCGCCATCATTTAAGTATAGTGACTTTTCAATCTTATACTTATTTTTATAGAGAGTGTTATGAAATCACAAGTAGAAGATAGGTGTTACTGTGGCAACGAAGCACAATTTGAGCAATGCTGCGCTCCTTTTTTACAAGGGAAAGCTATTCCACAGACACCAGAGCAACTTATGCGTTCAAGGTATAGTGCTTATGTACACCAAGACGTCGATTATCTTATTAAAACATGGCACCCAGATTGCCATGCTCAAGAATGGCATCAAGAAATAGTCAATAGTTTTCCGAAAACACACTGGTTTGGTCTTCGTGTTATTAGTTCTTCTTATGCTAAAAATCCCAATGAAGCTTATGTCGAATTTTCGGCTTGCTTTATTGATGAAAAAGCTGATCATAAGCAGCTTATTCATGAACGTTCGCGTTTTATTAAGATGGATTCGTGTTGGTATTATATAGACGGCATTACCCCCAAAGTCGGTCGTAATGATTTATGCCCCTGTGGCTCTGGTCAAAAATATAAAAAGTGTGGTCATCCAGACTAATTACCCTTTATTTAATGCCTGTCTAATGAGACACATTTGATACTCAATCCGTCATTTTTTCATATCGCTTTGTTAGTTAAGGATTAGGCTGTTTCATGCAACACAAAATTGTACAGAAAAAAATTCTCAGGACAATTTGCCCTGACGCGAAAGGATTAATCGCGAAAATCACCAATATTTGCTATAAGCACCAACTCAACATTGTACAAAATAATGAGTTTGTTGATCATCACACTGGCCGTTTCTTTATGAGAACTGAGTTAGAGGGAATTTTCAACGATGAAACATTATTAGCTGACCTCGATGATGCATTACCAGTTGGGTCTCAACGTGAATTAAACACAGCGGGTCGTCGTCGTATTGTCGTTATGGTTACAAAAGAAGCACATTGTTTGGGCGACCTGCTCATGAAGAGTGCTTATGATGGCTTAGATGTTGAAATTGCAGCGGTTATTGGAAACCACGACACGCTAAAAAACTTAGTCGAACAATTTGGTATTCCATTCCACCATATTAGCCATGAAGGCCTAACACGCGAACAACATGACGAAAAAATGACAGCGCAGATTGACCAATATCAGCCTGATTATGTTGTCTTAGCTAAATATATGCGTGTATTAACGCCTGCATTTGTGCAGCATTATCCAAACCAAATTATCAATATTCACCACTCGTTTTTACCTGCATTTATTGGTGCCCGCCCTTATCACCAAGCTTATGAGCGTGGCGTAAAAATTATTGGGGCTACTGCGCACTTTGTTAATGATAACCTTGATGAAGGACCAATCATTACACAGAATGTGATTAATGTAGACCATACATTCACAGCCGATGATATGATGCGTGCAGGGCGTGATGTTGAAAAAAATGTACTAAGCCATGCTCTCTATTGGGTCTTAGCTCAACGTGTATTTGTATATGGTAATCGCACCATTATTTTATAAGCCAATAATATAGCGGCTTATTTAACAACACTTTGTTGATTTAACACGCATTAAGAATAAAAAAACAGCAAACAACCATTTTATTGAAAATTAATGCTTTACAGCGGCGCGTCATTTGATATGATGCCGCCCGCTGTCAATGATTACAGCAACTCAAAATCTGGTGGGATACCCAAGCGGCCAAAGGGAGCAGACTGTAAATCTGCCGTCACAGACTTCGAAGGTTCGAATCCTTCTCCCACCACCATTTAATTGATTTCACCTCCTAGTTTATCTACAACTCCCATAAAACGATTTAACACACTTGAGTGTGACTTTGATTTATAGATATAACACACACTTTTCCCTAAAATTTTATTTAATGGTATATAGATCAATGATTTATCAATCAATTCCTCTTCTGGATAATGGTCTATTATGCCTATAAAATCACCATCTTGAATGAAACTTTGGCAACAACCAATATTATCCATTTGTCTCACACTCGTTTTATTATCAACCGTTTCAATTTTTGCTAATAAATCGCTCATTAATGAACTTTTATAAAATGCGGGATCACATAGCCATGTACTTTTTTGTAATAGTGTAACAAGATCATAATGGAATTTTTCATAAAGTTCTTTCCTACAATAGATACCTAATGGTGAGTTTTCTATTATTTTTTGTAATGAAAATCGCTCACTGACAACTTGTTCAGAGCTAAGAATAAGTGTATTACCATCATAATCGACAATTTCATCTACTTCATCATAATTAAACCTTAATATATTTACTTGCACATTATTTTGATGTGCTGATTGATATAAATTAATTAAATGGCTTTCCTTACCCCAATCATAATAAATATTAGCCTCATTTATTATATAACCAGAAAAATGTTTTTTTGTTATTTCTTTCTCCTGTAAATAAAGATCTCTTAGATCGTTATAAAGTTCTTGGCCATCCTTAGTTAATGTCATTCCAAATTTTTCTCGTTTAAAAAGCCGTTTTCCTAGGCTTGTCTCAAAGTCTTTGATTGACTTCGCGATGGGAGGTGTCGTACGGTTCATCACTCTTGCAGCCTTGCTTAACGAGCCATTCTCAACAACCGCCATAAACGCCTCTAATTTTCTTGAAAAGAACATATCTATGACCCCATTCAGTTTATTAAAATATTAATCAACATACTTAACTTTCTCATTAATAATTATATTGATTAACCCAGAAATTAATTCACAGAATAAAAAATCAAACTTGATTTTTTATTGAATGATTAACAATATTTCATAAAAGTATTTTTATAATTTCCATCATTACAAAGCAATATATTATATTGTTTCGATTGATTATTTTTTATTCCCCCACTATTAAATCACATTAAAATATAAATAACCAATTGACTTTAAATGAAATTAAAACTAGTTAATAATGATATTATTAATTTAGCTTTAATAGAAAACTAAACTCTAGCACCCATAATAAATTTAATTGGCCATAATATTTTTTGATTAATTAAATTTATTATTATTTTTATATTAACCACTGAATTTTGATACTATACCAAGAATAAGTTAAGCCATGAGCATTTTTATCATAGCCATTATCGTCTTTAAAACAATCTAACCGTTGAAACATGCTACGCGGGGTTACAGTATTGCTACCATCTGGTAGAATAAGCATAATAATCAAAAAACTAGGTGATAAAAAACCATGAAATTCATATCGTTCAATATTAATGGCCTTCGAGCTCGCCCTCACCAACTCGCTGCAATCATCGAAAAACATCAACCTGAGGTTATTGGCTTACAAGAAACCAAAGTCCATGATGATATGTTTCCTTATGAAGAAGTTAGTCAGCTCGGCTATCATGTTTTTTATCACGGTCAAAAAGCGCATTATGGCGTGGCTCTATTAACTAAAAATGAGCCTCTTGCTGTCCGTAAAGGTTTTCCAACTGATGATGACGATGCACAGCGTCGCATTATCATGGCTGATATCCAAACAGAGCGTGGCCCATTGACGGTTGTAAATGGTTATTTTCCTCAAGGAGAAAGCCGTGACCACCCAACAAAATTTCCGGCAAAAGAAAAATTTTATCAAGATTTACAAAATTACATCACATCAACACAAACGGCCGAGTCACAGTTGCTCATTATGGGTGACATGAATATCAGCCCAACCGATCTTGATATTGGTATCGGTGATGCAAACCGTAAACGTTGGTTAAAAACCGGAAAATGCTCTTTTTTACCCGAAGAGCGTGAGTGGTTAGCTAAATTATTAGGCTGGGGTTTAGTCGATACATATCGTGCAAAAAACCCTGATATTTCTGATTGCTACTCATGGTTTGACTACCGTTCGAAAGGCTTCGATGATAACCGTGGCCTACGTATCGATTTATTACTGGCCTCCAATAAACTCGCTGAGCGTTGTACTGCAACGGGTATTGATTACGAAATCCGCGGGATGGAAAAGCCATCAGACCATGCACCTGTATGGTCTGAATTTGACCTCTCAAAGTAAACTTTCTTACTTGTCATAATGCAAAAAGGCGCCTTAAGCGCCTTTTATTGGTTTACCAGACTCAACTAATCCTGTTTCTTTTTTGTTTTCTTACCCGCTTTTACTGGTTTTTTCCCCGTTTTTACTGATGGAGCGGGTAGTTCTCGAAATGCCCTCAAATTTGTAAACTGACGTGCATGGTGAATTAATTGCATTAGCGTTTGGCTTAGTGGATGCATAAAATCATCATAACGTGATTGTTTTTCACTAATTTGGGTTAATACTGACTCCCAATGGGCTGTCATATCTGGTAATGTTGCCATATCGGGTAAAACATGAATTAGAGCTCTTCCCGCAGGCGAGGAATGAATATAACGCCCTTTTTTGTAGAGAAATTGGCGTTTGAATAGTAAGTCAATAATACCGGCTCTAGTCGCTTCTGTACCAAGCCCATCCGTTTCTCGCAATACTTTTTTTAATGCTTTATCTTGCACAAAACGAGCGATCCCAGTCATTGCTGATAATAACGTTGCATCCGTAAAAGGACGTGGAGGCTGCGTTTGCCGTTCAACCACTTCCCCTTTTTCACATAACAACTCATCATTCTTACTCACAACTGGCAGTGGCATACCATCGTTTTCAGCATCGCGCTCTTTATTACCCAATACGACTCGCCAACCTGCTTCAGCAAGAAATCGAGCTTTTGCGATAAATTTACCCTTTTCAATTTCTAGATCAATTGTACACTTACGGTAAACCGCATCGGGCATAAACTGAATAATATATTGACGCGCAATCAATTGGTAAATTTTACTTTCATTTTCAGTTAACTTTACTGCTGCCGTTTTTGCTGTTGGGATAATGGCATGGTGAGCATCGACTTTTTTATCATCCCAGCACCGGTTCTTTTTATCCAGCTCAGGCAATTCAAATTCAGTGAGGTCTGGTTGATGCACCGCAATTGCATTCAAGACACTGTGTCTCCCTGCAAAATGTTCATCCGGTAAATAACGGCTATCTGAACGTGGATAAGTAATCAACTTATGTGTTTCATATAAACGTTGGCAAATGTCCAATACTTCTTGAGCGCTCAACGCATATTTTTTGGCAGCTTCAATCTGCAAAGAAGATAAAGAGAAAGGCAACGGTGCAATTTCTGATTCGCGCTTGTCCTGATATTGCGTCACTATGGCAGGTTTGCCCTCAATACGCGATACCACATGCTCTGCAAGCGGTCGATGGAATAAACGCCCTTCTTCATCCTGATAGTCAATACAGGAGTCGCTTGGCTGCCATATCGCTACAAAGCGCTCATCCTTTGGCGTAACAATATGAGCTTTAACCTCAAAATAGTCTTTAGGTACAAAGTTTTCTATTTCTTCGTCGCGCCTAACAACTAACCCCAATACCGGAGTTTGTACCCGCCCTACAGAAAGAACGCCTTGATAGCCTCCTCGTTGCCCTAATAACGTATAAGCACGGGTCATATTGATGCCATACAACCAATCTGCCCGTGCTCTTGCTAAGGCAGAGACACAAAGAGGAATAAACTCACGATTTTCTCTCAAACGCTCAATTGCCCGCTCAACGGCTTGTGGGTTAAGGTCATTGATTAAACAACGTTTTACTTCTCTACGTTTTTCAGGGTCGAGCTTTAAAAAGTCAAGCACTTCGTCCACCAGCAATTGACCTTCTCTATCGGGGTCTCCTGCATGGACAACTATTGAGGCTTGCTTCAGTAATGTTTCAATAGTTTTTAATTGTTTAGTTACTGCGGGACGGGGCTTCAATTGCCACTTATCAGGGATAATTGGCAAATCCTGAAGATTCCATCGTGCATACCGAGGTTCATAAGCATCGGGTTCCGCCTGCTCTAAAAGATGGCCAATACACCATGTTACAGTTTGGCCATCACCACATTGAATAAAACCATCACCTCGTTTATGGGGCTTTGGTAATACATCTGCAATGGCCCTTGCAAGGCTCGGTTTTTCCGCAATAAACAAACGCATAAATTAATCTATCACTTCAACTAAAGGAACATTATCCTGATGGGGTAATAATTTACCGATAGACTGTAACAAAACACCTTGCTGCTGTGCAATCTCTTTAATTTTAGAGACTTCGGAAGGTTTTACTGCAATAAGTAAGCCGCCAGAAGTTTGAGGATCACACAGTAGTTGACGCTGCATATCACTCATAGGGCCAATAAGGTGCCCATAACTGTCAAAGTTACGAGTGGTTCCCCCAGGAACACAACCTGCTTCAATATATTTTTCGACATTGGCTAATTTAGGAACTTTACTAAAGGAGATTTCAGCACGAACTTTAGACCCTTCGCAAATCTCACTTAAATGACCTAATAAACCGAAACCAGTCACGTCAGTCATTGCCGTCACACCATCTAAAGGCGCAACCACCGCACCTAGCTTATTCATTTGACACATGGTTTCTGCCGCTAAGTGTTGATGTTCCGGCGCAAGTACCCCTTTTTTCTCTGCTGTTGTCAAAACACCAATTCCAAGCGGTTTTGTCAAAAACAATTCGCACCCCGCTGTTGCGGCACTATTTTTCTTCACATACTCCGTATTCACAACACCCGTAACCGCCAAACCAAAAATAGGCTCAGGTGCATCAATAGAATGGCCACCAGCTAACGAGATACCCGCATCAGCACAAGCTGCTCGTCCACCTTCAATCACCTCACGAGCCACTTCCGGTGGTAACTTCGCAATTGGCCAGCCTAAAATAGCAATGGCCATAATTGGCTTACCACCCATTGCAAAAATATCGCTAATCGCGTTGGTTGCTGCAATCCGACCAAATTCAAATGGGGAGTCAACGATCGGCATGAAAAAGTCTGTTGTGCTGATGATGCCTATTCCATTACCTAAATCATAAACGGCCGCATCATCTTTAGTTTCATTACCAACTAACAAATGTGGATCATGAAATTTTGCTTGCTCTGTGTGCAGAATTTGCTCTAATACTTTCGGTGCAATTTTACAACCGCAACCAGCACCATGACTATATTGAGTTAATCTAATTTTTTCAGTCATTATTATTCTCTTTAGAAGTGAGATACATAGCCTGTCATATCAGGAGCTTGTACTTTTACTGGCGCTTTAAGCTCTGGAGTTCCTAAATAAAGGAACCCAACAATGCGGTCGTTATCTCCACAACCTAATCCGGCACGAACCACAGCATCTTCTGTCCATGAACCTGAGCGCCATATACCGCCAAAACCTTGAGCTACTGCTGCCATCTGCATTGCTTGAACCGTACAGCTCGCAGCAACTAATTGTTCCCATTGTGGTATTTTCGGATGATCTTTTAATTTAGCGATCACAGTAATAATTAATGGGGCACGAAAAGGGGCATTACGAGCTTTTTCTTGTACCTCTGCGCCTAATTGCCCTTCAATTGCTGCTTTTTCCAATAGCTCACTGAAGCGTTTAATCCCCTCATTTTGCATAACAACAAAATGCCACGGCTTCAAAGCACCGTGATCAGGTGCTCTCATCCCCGCAGCAAGTATATTGTCGAGTTCTTCGCCTTGCGGTGCTGGTGTTGTAAGTCTTGAAGCTGAACGGCGGTTCAACAAAAGGGTCAAAGCATCCATATTTGTCTCCGTTTAAGAGTAAACTGATATGATAATCATTCAATTAGATAATTATACCCACGCTATCTATTGTTTAAGCTTAAAGGAAAATCGCTTACACTAATACAACAATAACAGTTATTCGTTAGGTAAAATTACGTTATAAATTCATTGAATTGTATCATTTGTCACATGTGAAAAATATCATTGAAGCATTGTACCTTGCGTATCATAATTTTGTTATGCATAAAAATAGCCCGCTATTGCAACTAATTGTATTGATACAACTAAGATATCAAGTGTTCGATGTGGTGATCGGGTAACAGATTTGCTTTTGAGTATATTGTTGTTAATTCGTGCTACAGGCTGAAGTAACCCAACTGTAGAAAGAACTATTTATGTAATATCCAAAAATAGTTTGTGCCATAAGTCAACGGCAAACAAATGAAGCCAACACCCTTGTGGTGCAGAATATGCAGGATAGGAGAAAACATGCGTCAACTATGGGACATCATCGCTACCATTTTTAGAATTAGCTGGCGAGCACTGAACTTTATTAGGGAATTCGTTTTCAACGCCATTTTCTTAGTATTATTTTTTGTTGTTATTGGGTCGATTGCTCTTTATCAGACAGAGACTCAACCCGAAAAAAATTATTTTGGTGCTTTGTATGTGGATTTACAGGGGGTTATCGTAGACCAAGTCTCTACTCCAGACCCATTTGGTCGTATGAGCCGTGAATTACTTGGTACCTCAAACAGCCGAATGCAAGAAAATTCACTATTCGACATCGTTGATACCATCCGTACCGCTGCAAATGATGATCGCATTACAGGGATGGTATTACGCCTAGATGATTTAGCTGGAGCCGATCAGCCCTCTCTAGCTTATATCGGTAAAGCAATCAATGAATTTAAAAGTTCAGGGAAACAGGTTTACGCCATTGGTAACAGTTATAATCAGTCGCAATACTACCTCGCCAGTTACGCTGATGAAATTTACCTCACACCGCAAGGTGCGGTTGGGGTATATGGTTTTGCAACGAATGGACTCTACTACAAGTCACTGTTAGAAAAACTTAAAGTTAGTAGCCATATTTTCCGTGTTGGTACCTATAAATCAGCGGTTGAGCCATTAATGCGTGATGAGATGTCCCCTGAAGCACGTTTAGCCAATAAACAGTGGCTGGATGCCCTTTGGAACAATTACCTCACAGAAATCGCCAAAAACCGTAATACGACCAGCACACAAATTTTTCCTGGGGCTGATGCTATTTTAGAGAAATTACGCTCAGTCAAAGGCGATAGCGCACAATACGCGTTAAAACAAAAATTGGTTGATAAACTTTATACTAACGAACAAGTTGAAGATTTACTCAGTAAACACTTTGGCTGGAATAAAGAAGATAAACAATTCAATAATATTAGTATCTATGATTATTCCACTAAAATAGCAGATACCAATGCTAATCAAAGTGGCAATATCGCCGTGATTGTCGTTCAAGGTGCTATCATGGATGGCCCACAAACGGCTGGGATTGCAGGAGGCGATACCATCGCAGCACAAATTCGTGACGCTCGCCTTGATGATAATATTAAAGCGATAGTTTTGCGCGTTAACAGCCCAGGTGGTAGCGTAAGCGCTTCTGATTTGATCCGCAGTGAACTGGCTTCTGCTCATGCTGCAGGTAAACCTGTTGTTGTATCTATGGGGGGAATGGCTGCATCTGGGGGGTATTGGGTCTCAACTCCAGCGGACTATATCATTGCCAGTCCAAACACGCTGACTGGTTCGATTGGTATATTTGGCGTAATTAATACCTTTGAAAAATCTTTAGATTCTATAGGGGTATATACTGATGGCGTATCAACGTCGCCATTAGCCGATATTTCTTTGACTAAAGGGATCAGCCCACAATTTGCTGACATGATGCAAATTACCATTGAGAATGGCTATGAGACATTTATTGGCTTAGTGGCTAAATCTCGCCATAAAACACCAGCAGAGATAGACCAAATCGCTCAAGGCCGTGTATGGATTGGGCAAGACGCGCTTAAAAATGGTCTTGTAGACCAACTAGGTGATTTTGATAATGCCGTAGATAAAGCTGCTGAGCTCGCTAAGCTCACTGACGTAAAGTTAGATTGGATGAAGCCTGAGTTGACCTTTATGGATCAATTGTTACTTGAATTAACGACAAACGTTCAAGCCGCCATGCCGGATGTGCTACACGTATTTTTACCACCAGCAGTCGCGACGGATATCCGCCAACAAGCGCAATTTTTCTTAAAAATGAATGACCCACAAAACCGCTATGCTTTTTGTTTAAATTGCGCGGAAATTAACTAATCGCTAAATCCCCTTCAGATTCAATGAAGGGGATTTCTCTCACAAACCCATCAATAACCTCATATCAATCTAACTATTCGCAAGTTAACGATAGTAATACGCTAACAAATACGTCAAAATCCTGATAATCACTCTCCTTCGATAAGTTGGATAAATTAGGTAATAAGATGCAGAAGAAATCAATTTATGTTGTTTACACTGGTGGAACAATTGGCATGCGCCATTCACCACAGGGATATATTCCTGTTTCCGGTCATTTGCAAGCTCAGTTAGCTCAGATGCCCGAGTTTCACCGCCCTGAAATGCCTGAGTTTACGATCCGTGAACATCAGCCTTTAATTGATTCATCTGATATCACCCCTGAAGACTGGCAACTTATCGCTGATGATATACGTGAGAACTATCCACTTTATGATGGGTTTGTCATATTACATGGCACTGACACGATGGCTTTCACTGCCTCAGCGTTATCTTTCATGTTTGAAAACTTGAAAAAACCCGTAATAGTGACAGGGTCACAAATCCCGTTAGAAGCATTACGTTCTGATGGGCAAACTAATCTACTAAATGCATTATATTTAGCAGCAAACTACCCCATTAATGAAGTGGGATTATTTTTCAATAATAAATTATATCGCGGTAACCGCACTGTTAAGGCCCATGCAGATGGCTTTGATGCTTTCAGTTCACCTAACTGTTCGCCATTAATGGAAGCTGGCATTCATATTCGCTCATTTAATACGTGCCCTGCACCTATTGGTATAGGCGAATTTAAAAGTCACCGAATTACACCTCAACCTATCGGCGTTGTGACCCTTTATCCAGGGCTATCAATTGAAATTGTACGCAACATTCTCCAACAACCCGTTAAAGCGCTGATATTGCGCTCTTACGGTGTCGGTAATGCCCCTCAGCAGCCTGAATTACTGCGCATACTCCGTGAAGCAACGAACCGAGGGATTATTGTGGTGAACCTGACACAATGTATTTCTGGCCGTGTTAATATGGAAGGCTACGCCACAGGACACGCACTTGCAGAAGCGGGTGTGATAAGTGGATATGACATGACTTTTGAAGCCGCCTTAAGTAAATTGCACTACTTACTGAGTCAAAATTATACCCCTGCTTTAATCCGTGAGTTAATGCAGAATAATTTACGCGGCGAGTTGAGCTATGCTGATGAATAACAGATAACATACTGAGGACATAATGAAAGCAGCATTACTGTTAGTCGATTTACAAAACGATTTCTGCACGGGTGGCACATTAGCAGTAAATGAAAGCGAACATGTTATTGATGTTGCTAATAAAGCGATGGATATTTGCCAACAAAAACAAATAGACATCATTGCAAGCCAAGATTGGCACCCTGCGACACACCTTAGTTTCGCGGCCAATTCAAATACTCAAATTGGCGAAGTCGGTGAGCTAAATGGTATTACACAAGTTTGGTGGCCTATTCATTGCGTACAAGGTGAACATGGCGCTGAATTACACAAAAATTTAAATCAATCGCTTATTAGTGCAATTTTTACCAAAGGGGAAAACCCCCAGGTTGATAGCTATAGTGCCTTTTTTGATAATGATAAAATTAGCCAAACGCGCCTACATACGTGGCTACAAGAACACCATATTTCGCATTTAATTATTATGGGAATTGCGACGGATTACTGTGTCAAATTTACTGTGTTAGATGCGTTAAAATTAGGTTATACCGTAGATGTTTTAGTCGATGGGTGTAGAGGCGTCAATCTCGGGGCCAATGACAGCCAAGAAGCTTTAGTCGAAATGCAAAATCAAGGTGCGAGGTTAATTACATTAACCGACCTGCATTAGGACATGTTTTATGGACAAGTTTTCTCATGTAATAATTGAAAATCTAGTAATTGAGAAAACTTGTTTTAGTGACACTGTCACTATGCAGCATCATATTGAATCAACAAGCTATTCTCTAGAGCAACCGTTATTCATCATTATTTTGCGGTTTTAATGTTGCTAACATCTCACCTTGAAACAACGTTTTTAGCTCTTGCTTGCTCTTCATCGTAATTTCACCATTAGTCCCTACCGTCATATGCTCAGGGTCATGGTTATGCCGTGACTGCCACAATAATACCATTTGTAAGCTATGTTCTTTTTGTTCTGGCGTTAACATCACACCATCTGGCCATTTACCGAGTTCAACAGCGGTCACAAGGCGTTCATAAATTTCAGGGGTCATCACTGCTAATAATTGTTCAAGTTGCTCAGGACTGACTTCAACGCTCACGGTAAAGCTCCTTCAAATACATAATTCACTCATTATTTTATTATTCTTGATTTCAGCCAATAGCTGAATCGTTTTTGTCATTCTAAAAAAATGGCTTCAGCACGCTTCAGCTATTTATCCACGCGTCTTTTCTCCGCTATCGTCATCAATAAAGCTTAATGATGCTGAATTAATGCAGTAACGCTGACCAGTAGGCTGAGGACCATCTGGAAACACATGCCCTAAATGCGCATTACAGTGTTGACAGCGAACTTCAATGCGGTGCATCCCATGAGAGAAATCCTCAATGTATTTGATTGCCTCTTCATTGACGGGTTGGTAAAAACTTGGCCATCCACAACCTGCATCAAATTTGGTCTCAGACATAAATAAAGGTGAACCACAGCATAAGCACTCGTACACACCTTCTTTACGGTTATGCAATAATTGGCCACTAAATGGCGGCTCGGTACCTGCTTGCTGTGTAACGTAACGCTGCATCTCATTTAATTCTGAAATATCAATAGGTTGTTTATCTTTGCTTGACATGTCATACCTAAATATTTAAATAACTAAAGTGGTTGATGGTTATCATACATCAATTTCAATCAACAAAAAATTAACAACATTTTCTGTAAAACTATTCTAAACTAAGAAGCATCTTACTTTCCGTTTTGATTTGTGAACCGTATCACATATATCACTGATAGATGGTTTCATTATGCCGTACAATCCCGATAATACGTGCGGCTGTATTTGCCGCTGAAGTGGCTGACAAATAAGCAATTGGTGGTATCAGAATTGATTTTTTTCAATAATTGACACGATTCCGCTTGACGGCTGGCAAGGTTTTGGTAACTTTAACTACAACTTAATTCACGAATAAATAGCTGGTGGAAATACTATGACTATCAAAGTAGGTATTAATGGTTTTGGTCGTATTGGCCGTATCGTTTTCCGTGCTGCACAAGAGCGTTCTGACATCGAAATCGTTGCTATCAACGACCTGCTCGATGCAGAATACATGGCATACATGCTGAAATACGACTCAACTCATGGTCGTTTCAACGGTACTGTTGAAGTTAAAGATGGTCACCTAGTTGTAAACGGCAAAAAAATCCGTGTAACAGCAGAAAAAGATCCTGCAAACCTGAAATGGAACGAAGTCGGTGTTGACGTCGTTGCTGAAGCAACAGGTATCTTCTTAACTGATGAAACTGCACGTAAACACATCCAAGCTGGCGCTAAGAAAGTTGTTCTGACTGGCCCTTCTAAAGATGATACTCCTATGTTCGTTATGGGCGTTAACCACAAAGCTTACGCAGGTCAAGAAATCGTTTCTAACGCATCTTGTACAACTAACTGCTTAGCTCCACTGGCTAAAGTTATCAATGACAAGTTCGGTATCGTTGAAGGTCTGATGACAACAGTTCACGCAACAACTGCAACACAAAAAACTGTTGATGGTCCTTCACACAAAGACTGGCGTGGTGGTCGTGGTGCTGCTCAAAACATCATCCCTTCATCAACCGGTGCTGCTAAAGCCGTAGGTAAAGTTATCCCTGAGCTGAACGGTAAACTGACTGGTATGTCTTTCCGTGTACCTACTCCTAACGTATCAGTTGTTGATTTAACTGTTCGTTTAGAAAAACCAGCAACTTATGCTCAAATCTGTGATGCTATCAAAGAAGCAGCTGCAGGCGAACTGAAAGGCGTTCTGGGTTACACTGAAGATGACGTTGTATCAACTGACTTCAACGGTGAAAAACTGACTTCAGTATTTGATGCTAAAGCAGGTATCGCACTGAACGACAACTTTGTTAAATTAGTTTCTTGGTATGACAACGAAACGGGTTACTCTAACAAAGTTTTAGACCTGATCGCTCACATCTCTAAATAAGAGCTGTAATGTAATCTGTCTAACTGAGCCGCCAATTTGGCGGCTCTTTTGTATCGTATCCAATAACAAATTAACACTTCATATTTTCTACAATATCGCTTATGGTTGATCTTCTATTGGATACGCTATAAACATGACTTATTTTAGAACGAATACGATTCACTGCGGCTTTAAGTATGCCACACAGGAACTTCTAAATAATTTAAGTGAATGAACACAGGCCTAATACCATGCACGACAAACTTTTTGCACTACCAGTCATTAAACAAGTCTCTGCTTACATTACTCAACGCCAACTCGATGAGCTCCCACTTATTGTTATTTCACATCCCAAAGTACGTGGTGCTGTCAGTTTACAAGGCGCTCAACTTATTGATTGGCAACCCGCGGGGCAAAAACCTTGCTTATGGCTAAGTTCAGAAAGTGCCTTTAAAGAAGGCGTTGCTATTCGCGGTGGTATTCCTATTTGTTGGCCTTGGTTCGGTCCTGTTGCCAGTCCTAGTCATGGTTTTGCACGAATTTTACCTTGGCAATTCACCGCACATAATGAACATGAAGATGGTGTTATTTTAACCTTCACGTTAACGGATACCGACTATACCCGTAAATTATGGCCCCATGAGTTCACCCTGATCTTACGTATGAAACTTGGGGAAACATGTGAACTTGAATTAGAAAGTTATGGAGATTTCGAAACGACTGCCGCATTGCATAGTTATTTCAATATCAGTGATATCCAAAAAGCCACCGTCTACGGGTTAGGCGGCCACTACTTCGATAAAGTCGCAGATAAAGAAGCTTATGTGAATGAGCCACTCAAATTTAATAAGCACACCGATCGTATTTATTCAGAGCCGGAAGAATACAGCTTATTACGTGATGATGGCTGGGCACGTACAATAGAAATTCACCATTACCATAATAGTGATGTTGTCTGTTGGAACCCTTGGGCAGAATTATCATGTAGCATGGATGACATGCCAAATAATGGGTACAAACAAATGGTTTGTGTAGAAACGGCAAGGATCAACGTCCCGATGAAAAGTGAAGCACAACACCCTGCTCGTCTTTCTTTAGTGATGGTCAGTCGCGATAATAAGCCGCAAGATTAATTATCCATTCTAAGAATATAAATTTTCTAGATAGATAACTAGATAGATAAAATTAGCCCCTGATAATTGTAAGAATATCAGGGGCTAATTAATTTAATTTTCTATCACAAACTTAGAATGTGTAAGTGACACCTGTCCACATAATGGCGGAAACATCTTTATTTACCATTGGGCTATCTTTCACTTCACTTGGTAGACGGTCAACACGGCCCATTGCGAATACAGTCCAATTTTCATCAAAGCGGTAATTTCCTGTCACTTCAATGTATGGTGTCCAACTTGAACCTGGGTTATAACGTTTTAAACCGCTATTACGTGATTCTTTTGAAGACACGCCATATTCATAACGGTTTTGGTTCTTACTATCCCATTTAATACCAAGGCCTGGAGTGATTGACCATTTATCACCTTCAAAACCATACAGGTAGGCAAACTCACCACGAATACCATTACTGATACCTAAGATATCACCAGAAATATTCGTTCTTAGTGTACCCCAATCAGCTTTATGACGATAAGTCAGACCAGTCATCACCGTATCACGGCGACGGTCTAATTCACGCATTGCTTTATCATCATTGTCTTTAGGTTTAAAAAATTGTGGGTAATAATAAGCATCCAATGATAACTGGTCTTGTGTATCATTCCATAGATAATAACCAGCTGCTAATGTATGAAAATAGAAATTCTCACTATCATAATTAACTATAGGCACTGGCGTGACATAATCACGGCTCTTAATTCCTTTATAAGGTGTTGACTGTGCTAATACTGAACCACCAACTGACCAAGTTCCTGCAAAGGCGGCCCCAGATAACACACTCAACGCCACCGCAAGTGTCGTTAATTTAATTGCTTTTGACATATATTCAACCTAAAAATAATGAGAAATAGATCACAGCTATATGTTATAACAATATAGCTATAATCCCAATATGCTTAATCGAAATCACATTTAAAGCTAAATTTTAACTGTTTTTAGCGTGACTGATTAATATTTATTCTACTTTATTTTCATAAGAAACAGGAACTCTTTTTGCTAGCGCACAAAGTAGCTCATAACCAATTGTCCCCGCAGCTTGTGCAACCTCATCAACCGGTAAGTTTTGCCCCCATAACTCCACTCGCTCACCAAGCTTAACATCGCCACAGTCACTGATATCAATTGTCAGCATATCCATTGAAACAGCCCCCAGTAGCGCACAACGCTTTCCTTTGCACCATACAGGCGTTCCATTGGCAGCATGTCTAGGGTAGCCATCTGCATAACCACACGCTACTGTCGCAATACGCATAGGTTTAGTCGATGTAAACCGGCTACCATAACCAATTGATTGACCTGCTGGAATTTCATGGATAGCGATCACTTCTGACTGTAAGGTCATCGCCGCCTTCAAGCCCAAACCAGATATATCAGTAGACTTTCCACTTGGAGAAGCGCCATACAGCAAAATACCTGTACGAATCCAATCATATTGTGTGTGTTTATGCCACAGTGTTGCCCCTGAATTTGCGATGCAGGTTTCTAAAGATAAGTGTTCAAATTGCTGGATTTGTTGAAAAGGTTCAGTAACGCCCGTTTTGGTATCTGAATTAGCAAAGTGACTCATTAACGTTAAACTGCGTACATTCAGCATTTTAGATAACCGTTGTACCACACTTTCGTATTCGCTCGGTGAAAAACCTAATCGATTCATGCCGCTATTTAGTTTTATATAGACTGAAATAGGTGATGATAATTGTGCATTTTCAATAGCAAACAATTGCCACTCACTATGAACGCTGGTTGTTAAATTATACTGGTCAATCAATTGTAAGTCTTGTGGCTGGAAGAAACCTTCTAACAACAGAATTGGCCCTTTCCACCCTTCTTTTCGCAATAAAATGGCTTCATCAAAATCCAATACCCCAAAACCATCCGTTTCTTTTAATGCCGGCCAAATCTGCTTGATACCGTGACCATAACCGTCTGCTTTCATGACTGACCAAATTTTCGATTTTCCAACATGTTGCCGTACAATAGCCAAATTATGTTGTAAATTTTGTAGATGAATAACAGCACTTATAGGGCGCGGCATTTTAATTCCTTAGTACATTTAATTAATTCTAAAATTACAATGATGCCAAAACATCAAACGCTTAACGTGCTGGAGTTAAATCACCATGAGTAACCAGTTTGGTATTAAAGCCATCAAGGTACCTAAATACCGATAAATCATCAGACGCTATCTCTGGTGTGTTCCCTGAAATTAAATCTGCTAGCAGTTTTCCTGCACCACAAGCCATTGTCCAGCCCAGCGTCCCATGCCCTGTATTTAAATATAAATTACTGTATGCAGTCGGCCCAACTATTGGGGTACCATCCGGTGTCATTGGGCGCAGCCCCGTCCAAAATTGCGCTTGTGCAATATCACCACCGCCTTGATATAAATCTTGTACCACCATTTTTAATGTTTCGCAGCGTTTTTTCAGGATATTCAAATTAAACCCAACGACTTCAGCCATTCCACCGACACGAATACGCTTGTCAAACCGCGTTACTGCAATTTTGTATGTTTCATCCAAGATAGTAGACATTGGGGCACGCTGTTCATCAATAATTGGCATCGTCAATGAATAGCCTTTGAGTGGGTAAACCGGAATTTGAACCAGACGTTGTAGCATTGAGGTGGAATAAGAGCCCATCGCTACTACATATCGGTCCGCTTGCAAAATTTCACCATCAATTTTAACGCCGCTAACTTTGTTACCTTCGGTTAAAATCTGTTCAATCAGGCTACCAAATTTGAATTGGACTCCCGCATTTTCCGCCATTTTAGCCAGTTTTTTGGTGAACTGCTGGCAATCCCCTGTTTCATCATTGGGTAATCGCAACCCCCCTGTAAGCTTGTGCTTGACAAACTCTAACGCAGGTTCCGCTTTAACTAATTCATTAGACGTCAATAATTCGTATGGAACACCTTCTTGCTGTAAGACCGCAATATCATTCGCTGCATTATCAAACTGCTCTGCCGTACGAAAAAGCTGTAAGGTGCCACCTTGGCGAGCTTCATATTCAATGCCTGTATCCACTCTTAATTGGCGAATACAATCACGGCTGTATTCTGCAATGCGCACCATACGGCTTTTATTCATCGCATAATGTTGGATATCGCAGTTTTTTAGCATCTGCCACATCCAACGCAGTTGAAATAACGTACCATCTGGACGTATTGCCAAGGGCGCATGTTTTTCAAACATCCATTTCACGGCTTTAAGGGGGATACCAGGAGCCCCCCATGGGGTTGCATAGCCAGGGGATACTTGCCCTGCATTTGCTGCGCTTGTTTCCTCTGCTACATCATGTTGTCTATCCACCACCAGCACTTCGTGCCCTTCTTGTGCTAAATACCATGCTGTTGTTACACCGATCACTCCCGCACCTAACACTAGAATTTTCATAGCTTCCCCGCAAAATAAAAATATGCATCATTTATTTTAGGATAATATTCTAGAAATTATTTGCCAATGTGGTGGATTAACACTTTTAACAATAAAGTTAAAAAATTTAAATTTCATCACATTTGTTTTACATGTCGATATTAAATACCAGACTAAAATTTAAGCATAAATTTAAATTCTTATAATTCAATTGGATAAAATAATGGCAATTTATCTATTTTGTTAATTCAGAGTTTTCTATCGATTCAAGTGATGCGCCCAATAAAATATGTTTATTTTATTAAACCAATTCGAGGGGTTTTGTCAGTATTAAATTTCAAAAAACCAATAAAAATTGGTTTTTCCGCTTCATTTTCGTATTCGGTGGCTATGTGACTAAAAACTGTCAATCATTAACGATAAAAAAAACCAGCATGCAGATTCAATGCAACATGCTGGCCTTAAGTGTATCACCGCTAATTAATTAGCGACTTTGAGCTAAATCTGAAGGCATATTGCTTTGCATACTATGCCAAATTATTCCACTTTCTTTTCCATAATTACGCACACAATCCATAATACGGTCATAGGCTTGTTCACGACAAAGATGGCTTAATTGTTGATAGAAATTTAACGCTAAACGCCTAGCTTCTGGGTTCGAAAAATAATAGCGACCAACACGGGTATAAAGCCCTTTTAAGCCGTTAATAATCAAGCCATAGATCGGGTTACCGGATGCAAATGCAAGACCACGGAAAATGTTATAATCCAAATCACTAAATGCATCTGAATTATCTTCAACTTTTTCCCGCTCAGCTAATACTTCTATTGATTTCTCGGGGTTATTTCGAAAGGCTGTACGGATAAAAATAGCAGCGATATTGGTACGTACTGCCAATAAATTATCGATTAGCTGGGGCACCCTATCGTGATCTAGCCTAGCCAATGTCTCCAAAATATTTAGACCAGACGTTTCCCAATAGTTATTCACTTTAGTTGGTTTACCATGCTGAATGGTTAGCCAACCGTCCCGAGCCAAGCGCTGTAACACTTCACGTAAGGTTGTTCGTGTCACACCAATTAATTCCGAAAGCTCACGCTCTGCGGGTAAAATTGAACCTGGTGGAAAGCGGTTGTTCCATATGCTCTCAATAATATACTCTTCCGCGAAACCAGCCGGACTTTGAGCTTTAATAACCATATTTTTATTATTCCAAACATTTAGACGGATATTGGGCAAATCATACCAGATTGTCATCGTCTGATATAGTTAGACTAAAAATAAAGAGTGAGGCAAATCATAGAATTTCCATATAATTCATAAGCTCTCAATTAGCAAATAAGCTTAAAATCCGCAAAAGATAAGAGTAGTATGTATAGCACAATACACGACATCCGCATAAAAGAGGATAACGAATCATAATGGATTTTAGTTTAAAAACTGCTTTTTTGAAAAATTTCCTGGGAAATTCGCCTGATTGGTACAAATTAGCAATTATTGTATTTTTAATAATTAACCCTATTATCTTTTACTTCATCAGCCCCTTCGTCGCAGGCTGGCTATTAGTTGTTGAATTCATATTCACATTAGCAATGGCTCTTAAATGTTACCCATTGCAGCCAGGTGGTCTTTTAGCCATAGAAGCCGTTATTATTGGTATGACCACCCCTGCCCAAATTTCACATGAAATTAGCAATAACCTTGAAGTTATCCTGTTACTGATTTTTATGGTAGCTGGTATCTACTTCATGAAGCAATTACTGTTATTTGTTTTCACCAAACTGTTGATAAACGTGCGGTCTAAACGCATTCTTTCCCTTGCTTTTTGTATGGCAAGTGCATTTTTATCCGCATTTTTAGACGCATTAACCGTTATTGCCGTCGTCATTAGCGTCTCAATTGGCTTTTATTCTATCTATCACCAATATGCCTCTAACCAGCCCAGCAACACTGACCTACAAAATGATGGTTTCATTAATAGTGCGGAACAAAAGCAAACCCTTGAGCAATTTAGGGCATTTTTACGTAGCTTAATGATGCATGCCGGTATTGGTACCGCGCTTGGTGGTGTCATGACCATGGTTGGTGAACCACAAAACCTTATCATTGCAAAGCATGTTAATTGGGACTTCATTACTTTTTATATTCGTATGGCTCCTGTGACCATACCTGTTTTTATTTGTGGCTTGGTTGTCTGTTTTGTTGTTGAAAAGTTCAAGCTATTTGGTTACGGTGCTGAGCTTCCTGACTCTGTACGTCAAATTTTGACTGAGCACGATAAAAAACTGACGGCTAAACGTACCAAAAGAGATCTTGCACAGTTAGTCGTTCAGGGCTTAATTGGCGTGTGGTTAATCGTTGCTCTTGCTTTCCATTTAGCGGAAGTTGGCCTTATTGGTCTTTCTGTTATCGTGCTAACGACCGCATTTTGTGGTATCACAGAAGAACATGCGTTGGGGAAAGCCTTCGAGGAAGCGTTACCCTTTACCGCATTATTAACTGTCTTCTTTAGTATTGTAGCCGTAATCATTGACCAACAACTATTCACCCCATTTATTCAGTTTGTGCTGCAATCCTCTGAGTCGTCACAATTATCATTATTCTATCTATTTAATGGCCTACTCTCTGCCGTATCAGATAACGTATTCGTAGGGACTGTTTACATTACTGAAGCCTTAAAAGCAGCGAATGAAGGTTTGGTATCAATGGAACAATACCAATTCTTAGCCGTAGCAATTAATACAGGTACTAACCTGCCTTCTGTTGCAACACCTAATGGGCAAGCTGCTTTCTTATTCTTATTAACCTCAGCGTTATCTCCACTAATCCGTTTATCCTACGGTCGTATGGTTTGGATGGCTCTTCCATATACCATCGTAATGACTATTGTCGGGTTATTAGGGGTAGAGCTCTGGCTAGTACCAATCACTCATTGGATGGAAAGTATCGGTTTGATTACATTCGCCCAGTAACTATACTTTAAAACAATTAGCCATATACCAATATGGCTAATTGTAATGTTAGGTAAAGCCTTATCTGAAATTGCATTATTTCACTTTAATTGCTTTTTTTATCGAGCTGATAGAGGCAAAATGTGCGCATTACTCAATTAGGATACTAAGTATGTTCAGATTTTTTAACTACTGCTCGCAAGGGAGAGGCGCCTGGCTACTCATGGCCTTTATTGCCTTTATGCTCGAGTGTGCGGCCTTATATTTTCAACATGTGATGAAGCTACAACCCTGTGTTATGTGTGTCTATGAACGTGTTGCATTACTTGGCATTATGGTTGCTGGCTTAATTGGGGCAATAGCACCACGGAATATGGTAATACGCTGGGTAGCAATTCTTATTTGGGTTTACTCTGCTTGGCGTGGCTTAGACCTTGCATGGGAACATACCATGCTACAACTTTATCCTTCTCCATTTGCTTCTTGCGATTTTTTCGTTAATTTCCCTGATTGGTTACCATTACAAGAGTGGGTCCCTGCAGTGTTTGAAGCAACAGGTGACTGTGCCGTTAGGCAATGGGCATTCTTAGGGCTTGATATGCCACAATGGTTAATTGGTATCTTCGCGGCTTATCTCTTAGTTGCAATCATTGTTATCATCAGCCAATTCTTCCCAGCCAAAAAATAATCTTTAAAACCCCAAATGTTAAATTCAACATTTGGGGTTCCTAAACAATAACATCTATCTATTGAATGACTCTCTCTAATTTCACAGGGATATTTTTATACGCAGGAATACCACATTGCGGGTCGAAATTATCTAATGAAATTAAATTATTGGCTTCAGGGAAATAAGTGGCAACACTTCGGTCTGCCATATCATAGATCACCACAGTGAGGTTATCTAAACGGCGTTTTGTCGGTTTTTGTTCACGGTCTAATGCGATGAGATTCACTTTATCTCCCGCCTGTAACTTCTGTTTTTGGGCTTCTGCACCACTGATGAAAACAACATCTCGTTGCCCAAACACACCACGGTATCGGTCATTTAGCCCATAAATTGTAGTATTATACTGGTCATGGCTGCGTAATGTTGCCAAAATCAATTCACTGTTTACTGCTGAATTCGGGTCTTCAATAACGCCTTCTGTCGGTACAAAATTAGCTTTACCTGATTGAGTTAACCAACGACGCTCAGAAGCAGCGTTTGTCAGGTGAAATCCTCCCGGTATTTTAATACGTGCATTGTAATCATCAAAGCCAGGTAATACCGCCTCCATTGCGTCACGGATCAAGTCATAGTTACCGATAAAATCATCCCATTCGACTTTACTCTGAGGTATTGCCGCTTTAGCTATTCCTGCGATTATCGCACACTCAGATTTAAGGTAAGGGCTACATGGTTTAAGTAAACCTTTTGATGCGTGAACCATCGACATTGAGTCTTCTACAGTAACACATTGCACACCACTGCTTTGTCTGTCTATTTCACTACGACCCAATACGGGTAATAAGAATGTTTGCTTAGCTGTTAATAAATGGGAGCGATTTAGTTTAGTTGCAGTATGAACCGCTAAATCAAGCTTTTTCATACCAGCAAAACAAGCGTCTTTATCAGGCATTGCAACCGCTAAATTTCCTCCCATGCAAATTAAAGCATTCGCTTTTCCTTCAGAAATGGCTTGCATGCTCGCGACCGCAGCATGACCGAATTCGCTTGGTGGTTTAAAACCAAATCGCTGTTCAATTTTGTCTAAAAAACTTTTTGACGGTTTTTCTGTAATACCAACGGTTCTATCACCTTGCACATTCGAGTGGCCACGCAATGGGCAGATACCCGCACCTTCCCGACCAATATTACCCTTAAGTAGCAGAAAATTGACTAATTGCTGAACATTCTGCGTACCATGTTCGTGCTGAGTGATCCCCATGCCATAACAAATAATGGTGCTTTTTGCTTCAATATAAAGGTCTGCAATCTCTTCGATAGACTCGCGTGGCAAGCCAGAAACCCTTAAAATATCCTTCCAACTTGTTGTCAGTAAGTCATTTTTTAAAGCTTCATAACCCTGTGTATGAGTTGATATGAATTCAGTATCGAGAATAGGCTCTTTTCCTTCATCTGCTGCGGCTTGGTGCTTTTCAATCAATAACTTCATAACCCCTTTAAGTAACGCAGTGTCTCCACCAACACGAACTTTATAATAGTGCCCCGCTAAAGGTGTAGATTCTAGCGTTAGCATTTCTAACACGTCTTGTGGATAGGTAAAACGCTCAAGACCACGCTCTCTTAAAGGGTTTATTGCAATGATCTTTGCGCCGCGTTTAGAAACTTCACGCAATGAGCTCAACATCCTCGGGTGGTTAGTCCCCGGGTTATGACCTATACAAATAACTAAATCCGCTTTATCAAAATCGTCTAATAATACCGTCGCCTTACCGACACCAATAGAGTTAGCAAGACCAACACTCGTTGGCTCATGGCACATATTTGAACAATCTGGAAAATTATTTGTTCCATATTCACGAGCCAGTAATTGATATAAGAATGCGGCTTCATTTGAAGTCCGACCGGAGGTATAAAATTCAACGGTATTTGGGTCTGAATAACTTTGTAAACGCGTACCTATTTGCTGAAAGGCCTCTTCCCATTCGATAGGTTCATATTTGTCTGTTTGTGAATTATATTTCATGGGGTGAGTTAAACGCCCTTCATCTTCTAAATGAAAGTCATCCCATTCGAGTAATTCTGTTACAGTATATTTAGAAAAAAATTCTGGGGTTGTTTTTTTAGATGTTGCTTCCCAAGCAATTGCTTTTGCACCATTTTCACAAATATCAAATGATGCTGTATGTACAGGGTCAGGCCACGCACAGCCAGGGCAATCAAAGCCATCCACCTTATTCATTTCAAACATTGCAATGATATCGTGCCCTACTTTCATTTGGCCGCGTAAAGCTTCTGCAACTGCTTTTACAGCCCCCCAACCCGCAGCGGGGCCATCATACTCTTCAATTTTCTTTTTCATTAGGCATTACTCTTTAATAAATGGAAATATCTTTATATATGCTTTTATAATTATTTAAATTTTTCTTTATTATTTAATATTAGTAACTTCGCCGTTAAATATCAATAATTAAAATAAACACTTAAATAGATGTTCATAATTAGATGATTTATAAATGAGTAATTAGAATATAATTAAAAAAAGAAATGATGAATATTAATTTAACATTCAGTTATAATAAATGCATGAAGTTAATTAACTTTCCATTAAAAGAAAATTAATTAACTTCATAAAAAGAAGAGTTATATACAAGAGCCAGATTGTATAATGTCAACAGCACAACGTTTACCATTCGCAAATTGGCATACTGCAGTTTGTGACCCATTTAATTCTAATGTAAGTGCGGGCAACCCACCCGCTGACATACAAGCTTCTTGTGCACCGGGGCCTAAATTGACCACTTGTTGAGCATACTGACTCGCAGAATGTTCCACCGATTTATCCACATTTGAACTACCACACGCAGATAACATGACAGATATAACGCCAATAAGTGACATTGCTATTATTGGCTGAAAAAAATGATTAACCCTATACCTCATTCCCTGCTTCTCCTATCATGCTACCTGAACATTTTGCACCAACTGTTTAGTGCCCGCCGCTTTTTGAAAATAAATTGATGACTAAAACACCAATAATAATTAATAGCATACCAATAATTGCAGGTAAATCGAGTTTTTGGTTGTAAATATAAATTGCAGCGACGGAAACCAACACGATCCCTAAACCTGACCAAATTGCATAAGCAATACCCAATGGCATTGTTTTTACTACCTGCGAAAGCCCCCAAAAAGAGACAGCATAGCCAACAATAACAATCAAAGACGGCCAAAAACGACTAAAACCATCAGATGCTTTCAATGTTGTCGTCGCAATGACTTCTGCAATAATAGACATCAACAAAAAACCCAAACCCTTCATCGCCTTTCCTTATTATTAGAATTAGTAATAATGAAACTTATTATTTTCCTATATACAACAAAAAAGCTCTGTCTATCCTGAAAATGACACAGAGCTTTTATATCTACTTCATGGTGCTAAGACGAGTTAATGATTTGTAGCTACGTCTATTCTATCAGTAAGAGATTCACTATAGCGCTTGAATAGATAAACACATAAAGCAAAGGCTATCAGACCGATCGCACCACCAATATAACCAATTTTAGTCATCCCCAAATGAACAATAACTTGGTTACCTAACAGCGCACCAGCGCCAATACCAATATTAAAAATTCCAGAGAAAATTGACATTGCCAAGTCAGTAGCATCTGGAGATAAATCAATCACCTTAACTTGCATCCCTAAGCCAATGCACATCATCGCCATTCCCCAGAACACTGATAACATAACCAAAGACCAAACATCTCTACCTAATGGCATCAGCAATAATAAACAAATCGTCATAAATGCGATTGCTGCAGGTAAAAATGATAATGAAAACTTGCTGCTGTAACGACTAAATATTACGCTTCCGAAAATACCGGCACCACCAAAAATTAGTAGTAGTAAAGTAGCAAAATTTTGGCTTTGCAATGCAACCTCTCGAACAAAAGGTTCAATATAGCTGTAAGCTGTAAAATGTGCGGTAACAGCTAAAACAGTTAATGCAAACATTCCTACAAGTGCAGGCCGTTGGAATAGCATAGGAACACTTTTTAACGAACCAGAATGTTCACTTGGTAAGCGAGGTAAAAAGCGGATCAACACAACCATAGTAAACAATGCAATGATACCAATACCTAAAAACGTCGCCCGCCAGCCTAAAAACTGCCCAACCACTCGACCAAGGGGAAGCCCTAATACTGTCGCTAAAGCGGTCCCCGTTGCTAATAACCCAAGAGCTTGGGCTTTTTTACCTGCAGGAGCAACCCGAATAGCTAAAGATGCAGTAATTGACCAAAAAACCGCATGGGATAAAGCAACGCCAACACGCCCTACTATTAGAATATCAAAACTCCACGCAAACCCTGAAATAATGTGGCTAATAACAAAAATAACGAATAAAAAAGCTAATAATTTGCGACGCTCTATTTTACTGGTTAATAGCATTAAAGGTAACGACATCAAAGCCACAACCCACGCGTAGATTGTTATCATCAATCCAGTATGTGCGACCGTCATATCAAAGCTTTTTGCAATATCACTGAGTAATGCTACAGGCACAAACTCTGTTGTGTTAAAAACAAATGCAGCGACCGCTAATGCTATTACACGGATCCAAGCTGTTTTTCTAGAAACTTGCGTCATATTTCTCTTAGCCTTTACTTTCCCACAAATAACATACACAACGGTTTAATTGTGCGTAAAAATTGCTGCGAAAGGATATTGGTATTTCATACAGGATTGAGTTGTCACTAAGCAAGCTAGGTTGCTAATAACTCTTTTTATGTGAATTGTATCACATTTTTTCATTACTCATAAAGGCTCCTCTTTGCCTAATTGGCAAGAACAATATCATGTCTGCTTATTTTTATTCTCTCGACTATTCTGTTTCATTATTCGTTCAAATTTAAGTCATTTATCTGAATATTTATTACATTCAGTTATCTGAAAATACATCGCATTACTTTCTATGCTACAATCTCACTATTATTTTTTATGCTTAAAGGACCGCTTTAATGAAAAACCATTTTCCTACTGAACCTAACGTTAATACCTTAGCAGATGAAGTTACTTGCCTAAAAAACTTATTAACGCATATGCTAAAAGCTATCGGCCAAGCTGATGCAGGTAAGATTTTGGTCAAGATGCAACGTGAAGTTGCACAAATGGAAGACGAAAAACAGGCAGAAACCTATAAAAATACGTTAGAACAGATAAAAACAGCGTATCGCCAATAGATTATTTAGCGATAAATGCTATTTTAAGGATATACATGCTATAAAGTGGTTTAAACTGCACAAATAACTAAGTTTTAATCATGAAAATCATCTATCTTTGTTCATGAATTAAACCATTCTTTATTCATTTAGCTCCCCCTTCAGAACCCTATGAAGGGGGCTTTTTTTTTCTACAACTTATGTATTATTCCGTTTATAAATATCTTGGCAATGCTGAATATATTCATCAACTGTTGTATCGTCAGTTTGCTTATCCCAACTTTTCTGTTCTTCAAAAGCCCACACTTCAAACGTTTGCCCAAAGTTAGCGCCAGACATACCAACTTGCTTATAAATCCGATGGTAAAAACCTTGCTCAGAACGGTAGATCTCAAATTTAAACGGAACTAACCTAGCGGGATTTGTCGTTGTCAAAAAATCATTACCAAACAATAACGTTTTCTCCAGAATATCCATTCTATCCCCTTGTTTAATTTATAAAATACGCATGGTATACAACTTCTCTTCTAAGCATAGCGCATTTAACGCCATACCGTAATTTTACCTATAAAAATAGATGATTTATATATTGCCCATCGATAGGCCTGATGAATGAGAGGAGAGATATTGATGAAATAATAAGCTTCACTATTAAAATGAAGCTTATTATCAATAGATTATGATTTATTGTCGTACAACTGTTTTGCCATATCAATGCTGTCTGCGTTCACATCTTTTATATGGTCACGTGTTAACCGATAAACAACAGGGCTTAAAAGTAACAAGGCAATCAAATTAGGGATCGCCATCATGGCATTTAGTGTATCCGCCAACAACCAAACAAAATCAAGTGATTGTGTTGCGCCGATAGGTAAAGCAATCAGCCATAAAACTCTGTACAGCTTTATTGCTCGCAACCCAAATAAATATTGCACACATTTTTCGCCATAAAAGCTCCAACCCAGAATAGTGGTAAATGCAAACACGGCTAATGCGATAGCAACAATATAATTTCCACCGGGAATTGCCGTTTGGAATGATGATGCGGTTAATGTCGCGCCTGTTTCACTGGTCAGCCAACCACCAGTAATAATGATAGTTAACCCTGTGACAGAGCACACAATGATAGTGTCAATAAATGTCCCTAACATCGCAATGAGTCCTTGGCGAATAGGGTTTTGTGTTTTTGCAGCGGCATGAGCGATAGGTGCACTCCCCAAACCTGCTTCATTGGAAAATACGCCTCGTGCAACCCCAAAGCGTATTGCAGCCCATACAGCAGCCCCCGCAAACCCACCTTGTGCAGCAACAGGGTTAAAAGCCGAGGTAACAACCAGAGAAAGTGCCGCAGGGATCTCAGTAAAATAAATACCAAGCACAATGACCCCCGCGCCAAAATAGGCAACAGTCATAAATGGGACAAGTTTTCCTGCAACATCAGAAATACGTCGCAGCCCACCAATCAATACCGCACCAACTAATAAAACTAAAGCCCCTGCGGTCAACCATTTATGCACACCAAAGTTACTTTCTAGCACATCTGCCACTGAGTTCGCTTGTACCGTATTGCCGATACCAAAACTGGCACATGCACCGAAGAAGGCAAACAGTGTTCCCAGCCAAATCCATTTAGGGCCTAATCCATTTTTAATGTAGTACATTGGGCCACCAATATATTGGCCATATTTATCGACTTCACGAAAACGGACAGCTAACACCGCCTCAGAGTATTTTGTTGCCATTCCTACCAATGCCGTCATCCACATCCAGAATAACGCTCCCGGCCCTCCCATGACCACTGCGGTTGCAACTCCGGCAATATTCCCTGTACCAATCGTTGCCGATAACGCTGTCATTAATGCATTAAAAGGTGATATTTGTCCCTCACCGCGTGATTCATTCTTTTGAAACAATAACTTAAAACCTGTCCCAATTTTTCTTATCGGTAAAAATGCAAGCCGGATTTGCATATAAATACCAACGCCTAAGATCCCAACCAGCATTGGTACTCCCCAAACCACTCCATTTAGTTCACTTAACCACGTAGTTATCAAATCCATCCTACCCCCAATTAATTCATATTAATTAACAAAACAATTGAATTCATAACAATTCCTTATCAATCTAATAAAGATTAAAAGTAAAATAAAAGCGAACAAATTTTCAGTAATTCTTCATTTAAAATAGAAGATTGTGAGTAAGCTCACTTGTGATTTATCGATTACAGTTATTAATACAATTAATTGAGAGTCAGAATTAGAATTGAGTTTGTTAGCTATGAATGGGTATTTTGAGGGAGCATATTTACCATATTGTATAGATAAAAATGCCCAGTAATTAAATTATTACTGGGCAGATACTAAAATCGTTGTCAACTTAAAGCTAACTTTAGACTATTATTTAGGCTATTTTAAATATTCACCTGAGCGCAATGCTTCGATACGTTTGTCTAATGGTGGGTGTGATAAAAATAATTCACTGAATGCTTTACCACGACCATTGATGCAAAACGCCATCAAACGGCCTTCTTCTTGTGGCTCATAGCTCGTTTTCAACCGTTGCAATGCAGCTATCATCTTTTCACGGCCGACTAATTTTGCAGAACCTGCGTCCGCATGGAACTCACGATAACGAGAGAACCACATAGTAATGATGCTTGCCAAAATACCGAAGACGATTTCAAGTACCATGGAAACCGCAAAATAGACCATTGGGTTACCATTACTACTTTCACTTTCGTTATCATTGTTGGACATAAAGCCTGCCGCAACCTGTGCGATAATACGTGAAATAAAGATGACGAACGTGTTCACCACACCTTGTAATAAGGTCATCGTCACCATGTCACCATTCGCGATGTGGCTAATTTCATGAGCGATAACAGCTTCCGCCTCATCACGACTCATATTTTCTAATAGCCCAGTACTTACTGCAACAAGCGAAGCATCACGGCGAGCCCCTGTTGCAAACGCGTTAATATCTGGAGCATGATAAATAGCCACTTGTGGCATCTGAATTCCAACTTGTTTTGCTTGACGCTCAACAGTTGATACTAACCACTGTTCTGTTTGGTTACGTGGAGTTTCAATAACCTCACCACCCACTGATTTTAGAGCCATCCATTTGGACATCAGTAGTGATATGAAAGCACCACCAAAACCAAATAGGCCAGCCATGATCATGAGGCCTTGGACACTACTACCTCTGATCCCAGTTAAGCTTAGGATTATCCCAAACACAAACATAACCGCTAAGTTTGTGAGTAAGAATAAAGCAATTCTCATCATTTTTTATGTATTCCTTGGTAAAAACAAATATACGTAGAATTTACTTTATAAATAAGGTTTTTTCACACTTTTTCAAGTGCATTAACGCGAAAACCCTAAAAAATAACATAACTTTACATAGCTGCGTTCAAAACTCATCATTATGCTCTAAATAAATGATAACTTCTTTAGTAAGAATTTAACCATTTGTTTTTAAAGGCTCATTTTGTAACCATTTAAATTCAAAGCTATTTGTAATTGAAACGATAAAGCTAGTTAGCCAATCACCAAAAACAATTTAGTGTATTTATCTATATTATCACTCACATTGTTTGCCAAATGAATGAATATTTACTTTTACTTCCACTCTATTAAAAAATAATGCCACATTAAGTGGCACTATTCTGTTCTATCGCTGTCTGTTGTTTAGTTCTCGCGCTAATTAGTTTTCTCTTTAGTCGATTTTGTTGATTTCTCTTTTGCTGTCTTAGCTGTTTCTTTATCTTTGGCTTTAGACGCTTTTTCTTTTACCGCTTTTGCTGATTCTTTATCTGTCGTTTTAGCGGCTTTTTCTTTTACTGTCTTAGCTGTATCTGATGCTTTATCACTGGCTTTGCTTGCTTTATCAGAGGCTGTTTTACTGGCTTTATCACTCGTGCTCTTTATTGAGTCAGAAACCGATGGTTTACTTGATTGTTTAGCAACACCTGCACCAATGGAAGCACCAGCCGCTTTCGCTTTGCTGTTAATATCATTTTTTAATTCTATGGTACACACTTGCTCTGAGCGACTTGTTGAACCATCATTACAAATAAATTTACCATCTTCACAGCGATCTATTCCCCCTTTACTTCCAGAACATGGGTAATTTCTTGCATTCGCTGTATTTATAGATGCAATCATCATTACACTAACTGCCATTAATCCTACAAATAATTTACGCATGGTATTGTCTCGTTGTTAAGGAAAGCTATACCAAAAGTTTAGGATAAATTAAGTAAAGGTAAAGAAACCTATAATTAATCATCAATTTCAGTCAGTCATTTGGGGAAATAAAATAAATAAAGAATAAAACTTCACCAATTTAATAGTCGCTGACTAAAAACACCAAAATTAATAATAAATTAACATTTGATTTTCTATTTTCTAAGCGGATTAAGATAGCGTTAAAGAAACTCAAAAAATTAAGCCAGCTTTCGCTGGCTTAATTCTGTTAAACACTAAGAGAATATTATTTATTATTTGATAATAGCTTAGTATGTTGATTAGCTAAGTCGATCGCCATTTTCACCGTTTCATCGAGGTATGGGTCTGGCCCTTCGTAATCTTTAGGCAAATCATCAATTGATTTCAATAGTGGTTTACCTTCCCGAGTATTACGTTCATTTATACGTTTCAATTTTGTCGCTTCAAGTTCTGAATCTTCTTTTTGGCGCTCTGCATAGTTGAGCGAAATAAGATTCTTACTCTCTTTGTTTACTTTATAGCGAGCAATATCTTCATCAATATAGTTGAATTCAGGGTCTTTGCTAATACGTGCCAAATGCTGAGTTTTTATTGGTGATAAATCAGAAGACACATTACCAACAGGTGTATATTTTGCCGGTGGAATACTATCCCATGGTAATGCATTGTCCTCAAAGCTTTCTCCAGTTTCAGCTGGGTCTTGGCCTGTAGGCATTATCACATCAGGGGTTACACCTTCACGTTGTGTGCTACCACCATTAACTCGGTAAAACTTCTGAATGGTATATTGGACAGAACCTAATGAAGGCCATTCTGGTTTTAGCATTTGATCGTAAACACGGCTCAAACTACGGTGCTGCTGAACAGTTCCTTTACCAAAGGTCGGTTCCCCAACAATCATCGCTCTGCCATAATCTTGCATTGCTGCAGCAAAAATCTCAGATGCGGATGCACTAAAGCGGTCGACTAAAACAACAAGAGGCCCCTTATAATAAATAACATCGTCATCATCAATATCTTGGCGAACTTGACCATTATTATCGCGAACTTGAACAATTGGCCCTTTCGGAATAAACAAACCTGATAAAGAGACCGCTTCGGTTAATGCTCCACCACCATTACCGCGTAAATCAATAACCAATGCGGAAACATTATCTTTAGCCAAGTTTTGCAATTGAGTTTTAACATCATTGGTTAAACCAACATAAAAACCAGGAATATCTAAAACAGCAACTTTATCTTTACCTTGCTGTTTAATCGTCAGTTTGACTGCTCGGTCTTCCAGTCGGATCTGCTCCCGAACTATGGTGACAATATGAGGTTTCGCCCCTTTAGTATCAGAAACGACTTCTAACCGAACTTTACTTCCTTTCGGGCCTTTAATTAAAGCAACCACATCATCAAGGCGCCAGCCAACCACATCAACAATAGGTTTACCCGTTTGGCCAACACCGATAATTTTATCGCCGACTTTTAGCTCTTTACTTTTAGCAGCTGGCCCCCCAGCAACTAATGAGTTAATAACCGTATTTTCGTCATCTTGCTGTAATACCGCACCAATTCCTTCTAATGATAAGCTCATTTCTGAATTAAATTGTTCAGTATTACGAGGCGACAGATAACTTGTGTGTGGATCGATTTCACGAGCGAAAGAGTTAACTATCAATTGAAAAACGTCTTCACTTTGCGCTTGCGTTAAACGCCGCAACGCAAAATTATAGCGTTTTGTCAGTTTCTCTTTGATTTCTTTATCATCTTTACCTGATAGTTTTAAATTCAACCAATCATAACGCACTTTTTGGTCCCATAGACGATCAAGCTCTTGCTTATCTTTAGGCCATGGTGATTTTGAACGGTCAACTTCAATAGAATCAGTCGCATTTAAATCGATGGGTTGCTCTAAACGAGCCAATGCATATTTAAAGCGCTCGAAACGTCTTTCCTGAGACAGGTTATACAGGTCATAGAACGTATCTAATTTGCCATCCTCAAGCCACTGACCCACTTTGCCTTTATCTTTGGCGTATTGGTCAATATCGGATTGAAGTAAAACATTATGACCGAAATCTAACATATTGAGATAACGATCAAATATCTTCCCAGAAAACGCATTGTCTAAATCGAATTGGCGATAATGTGAGCGAGTAAACCGAGAGGTGACCCTTTCACTCACAGTACCGTGCTGTGCACTCTGTTTTAAGACAGGTAACTGAGCCGCAGTGACCGGAGCCACTGCTTGAGTATTAGCTATTGCACTGCCAAAAGTCGCTAGACTTACCACCAATGCAATTTTAAGAAGTTTGTTCATGACCTGATTGACCTCCGTATCAGAACTTTAAATGTTCCGCGCGTACAATCATTGCCAGCCCTGTTGGCAATTGAACCCTAACACCATCTTTCGCAATTTCCAACACAGAGGCGTCCATCACACTGGTACCGACTTTCACTTTCAAAGTTTGACCAATTTGAAGGGTATTGATATCAGTGACTGATTTCAGATTTTGCTCTGGCGCAGGTGTATTACGACGAGGGGCTTTAGCAGATGTATTTTGCGAGCGTTCTTTATTATCTGACGGACGGCGACGAGGCGTTTTTTCTTTAGCTGCATCTTGATTACGAGGGGTTTTCTCACTCGCTTTTTTCGCTGCTGGACGTTTTTGTGCTTTTTGTTCAGCACGTTGTGCTTGAACGCGAGCTTTAGCCTCGGCTAATTGTTGGCGCGCATGAGCAATATGTTCTGCATCTAATTCACCACAATCTTCACCATTTAAGTCAACGCGTTTAGCGCCCTCTTTAACACCGTAGAGATAACGCCAGCTAGAAGTATACATGCGTAACGCAGAACGCAATTGCGTTTTGCTAATACCATCTTCTTCTTTTAAGCATCCTACGATATCTTGAAAAATTCCGACTTTTAACGGACGTGCTTCGCCTTCAGCGATAAAACAGCGAGGAAAACGCTCTGCTAGAAATGCGATAACTTCTTTACTACTATTCAACTTAGGTTGATTTTCCATGAAATTTCCTGATAACAACGATTTTGCCAACCTCACGGGCATGAACAAGCCGACATTATAATCGTGTTGCTGACAATTGCCACGTTACTATTAATTTAACTGACCATTATTTAGTGATATTTAGGCATAGAACACATTGCCAGATGTTGGCACAACTGGTTTACAAGGTGTTGTAGCCCTTTTTCGTCTTCTTGGTCGAATTGGCTAATATTTGGGCTATCAATATCTAAAACCCCGATAATTTGCCCACTAACTACCAAAGGGAACACAATTTCAGCGTTACTTGCTGCATCACAGGCAATATGACCTGGGAAGGCATGAACATCTTCTATACGCTGAACTTGGTTATTACTAAAAGCTGTACCACAAACGCCTTTACCAAAAGGAATTCGAACACACGCAACTTTACCTTGGAAAGGACCCAGAACTAATTCTTGCCCATTACTGAGATAAAAACCAGCCCAGTTAACCCCTTCTAAATATTCATATAATAATGCACTGGTATTTGCTAAAGTTGCAATTAAATCATACTCACCTGCAAGTAATGCAGAGAGATTGTCCGAAAGTTCAAGATAATACTTCTTTTTATCCATAATTATTTCTTGTAATAATCAAGCAATTAATCGAATGTTTGTAAGCGTAGCCCTAAGGTTACCAATTTGTCACTTTGAGGTAAATTTTTTTACACTAGATTACATCTAGGTAACCACCTAAAATGAGTCAATATGAACTACATTAACCACACTGATTTGCTTTTTCAACGTTGTAATCATTGCAATCAGAAGCTACTAACCCCACGAGCCAACGTACGACAAGTCGTTGTTTGCCCTCGCTGTTTTAGTCAACTTAATGATGGACGTTCTTGGTCACTCAACCGTTTATCAATACTGGCTATCACATTACTGATGCTTGCTCCCATTGCTTTTTGGCAACCCCTTATTTCTATTCATTTATTAGGAAGCCAAATTAATGCAAATGTCATTGAAGGTATACGCTTAATTAATCAACAAGGGGATCCATTTACTGCCAGTATAGTGGCTTTTTGTGCTATTGCAGCCCCCTTATTATTACCAATTTTAATTTTATTGTTATCTATTGGTCAGCATATCAATTTGAATCTCCGGCCTATTCTTTTAGTGTTAAGCCACATCAAAGAATGGGTTATGTTAGATGTTTACCTAATAGCATTGGGTATTGCCGCCATTAAAATGCAAGATTACGCAAGTGTATTCATTGGGCATGGCTTAGTGGCTTTTATTACTATGTCTATTCTCAGTTTATTAATTCTCATCCACATAAACCTAGATGAGTTATGGCAAAAATTTTATCCCATCAATAATAAAAAAGTACAGGATAACTCGCTAACTTGCACGGCTTGCCATTACACTGGGCCCGCAAATTGGAATGGGAAATGCAAACGATGTCATCGCCCTCTTCATTATCGGGAACCTTATAGCTTACAAAAAACTTGGGCCGCACTAATTGCTGCCATGGTGTTATTGTTTCCTGCTAATTTAATGCCAATCTCTATTTTTTATCTCAATGGACAGCGCTTAGAAGACACCATTTATTCTGGGGTTGTCTCTTTAATTGATTCAGGTAACTGGCCAATCGCAGTTATTGTATTCATCGCCAGTATACTGGTTCCATTTATTAAGATTATTATTATGATATTGCTACTGTTTTCTATCCATTTAAAAAGCAATACTGACCCTATTTTACGTATGAAATTACTTAGGTTTGTTTCGTGGATTGGTCGTTGGTCAATGCTAGATTTATTTGTCATCGCCTTGATGATGACACTCGTTAACCGTGATCAACTCATGTCTTTTACTATGGGGCCAGCCGCACTGTATTTTGGTTCAGCCGTTATTTTAACAATTTTGGCTGTTGAGTGGTTAGATAGCCGTTTAATTTGGGATTCTTATGGAAAATCAAAACCTACAAAATGAACCCTCTGAAGAAATATCAGAAGCCATATTACGCAAACGCAGGCAAATTTCGCCTTTCTGGCTATTGCCTTTAGTCGCTATTTTCATTGCAGGCTGGCTTTTGTTTCAACATTGGGCTGAACGAGGAACGGATATCACTATTGAGTTTACATCCGCACCTGGAGTCGTCGCCAATAGAACGCCTATCCGGTATCAAGGTGTTGAAGTAGGTTTAGTACAATCCGTTGCTATCAGTAAAAATATGAAAACCATCATTGTCACTGCTAGTGTGAATAAAGATATGCGGCCAGCCTTAAATTCAGGGACTAAATTTTGGCTAGTGACCCCCAAAGCATCGTTAGCGGGTGTTTCTGGTCTTGATGCTTTAGTTGGTGGAAATTACATTGGTATGTTACCAAGCACAGGAACAGAACAGTTCTCTTTTGTTGCACAAGACACACCACCGCAGCTAGACATTGATAAAGGTGAATTACTTATTCACCTGACTGCTCCAGATTTAGGCTCACTGAATGAAAACTCGCCTATTTATTACCGGAAAGTCCCTGTTGGTTATATTTCAGACTACACCATTTTGCCTGATAACCAAGGGGTTTCCATTTCTGCCGTTGTCAAAAAACCTTATGTTCACTTGGTCCGTAAAGAGAGCCAGTTTTGGAATGTGTCAGGGCTACAAGGCAGCTTTGACCTTAAATCTGGCGCTAGCGTAAAAATGGAAAGCCTTTCTGCTGTTATAAATGGCGCCATTGCTTTTGATTCACCACAAGACAGCCCACAAGCAGAAGAAGGGCAAAAATTTGTCCTACAAGACAGTAAAAAAATAGCCCAAACCGCAGAACAAGATGGTAAAGACCCCCTGTTACTAACACTTTGGGCACATGACACTTATGGCGTCGATAAAGGTCAACCTATTGTTTATAAAGGCATTCAAATTGGCGAGGTGTTACAGCGTCACTTAGCAACTGAGAAAGTAAATTTTAATATCCTGATATATGATGAGTTCCAACATCTTGTTCGAGAAGACAGCAAGTTTGTTGCTAATAGCCGAGTGGATATCCAATTAGGTCTTAATGGATTACAATTCCAAGGAGCTACTCCCCAAGAGTGGTTAGATGGTGGTATTCATCTGATAGCAGGACAAAGCCAAGAAAAACTCCCAGAAACTTTTCCTTTATATCGTAGTGATGATAATGCAAAAGCGGGTATTTTAGGGGCTTTACCACCCACAACTATCACTCTCAATACCACAACATTACCAGACATTCAGGCAGGCTCTGTTGTTCTTTATCGCCAATTTGCAGTCGGCAAAATAATTGCCATTAAACCGACCAAGGCTGGGTTTGCGATCAATGTAAATATCTCAAATGAATATCTTCACTTACTCACTGAAAACAGTGTATTTTGGGCTGAAGGTGGTGCAAAAGTTCAACTTAATGGTAATGGTTTAACCGTTCAAGCGGCACCGCTGAGCCGAGCCATTAGCGGTGCAATTAGCTTTGATAACCTGGATGGAGGTGTTGCCAATACTGCTCGCCAACACACACTTTATCCAAATGAAACCTCCGCGAAAGCAATAGGAAGCATCATTACATTAACAACATTTGATGCATCAAAACTCTCAGAAGGCATGCCTATCCGTTATTTGGGCATCAATATTGGCCAAATTGAATCATTAAAATTGTCATCTGATAAACGTGAAGTACAAGCAAAAGCCATTCTATACCCTGAATATGTCAGTGCTTTTACTCGGTTAGGAAGCCGTTTCGCAGTTGTAACACCTGAATTATCCCCTGCGGGTTTAAATAATTTAGATAGCATATTACAACCCTATATTAGTGCTGAGCCAGGACGTAATAATAAAAGCCGTTATCAATTTGAATTACAAGCTGCAAATATTACAGACTCGCGTTATCTAGACGGTTTAACTATTTACCTTGATGCGAGTGATGTCGGCTCCGTTCAAGTTGGCACGCCTATTTTATTCAGAGGCCTAGAAGTCGGTGTTGTTACAGGTCTATATTTGGGAGAGCTTTCCGATCGCGTATATGTTGCCACACGCATTGGCAAGGAATACCAATATCTCATTCGCAATAATACAGAATTTTGGCAATCTTCCGGTTTTAATTTCTCATTTGGTTTAACTGGTGGTGTCGCCAAGAGTGGGACTTTCAAACAATTTGTACGCGGTGGCATTTCCTTCGCAACCCCGCCGTCAGTACCTTTAGCACCAAAAGCCAAGCCTGAACAGCATTTCATCCTGAAGTTGGAACCCCCTAAAGATTGCATGGACTGGGGAACTTCTATTCCTAAAAAATAACCACTATTAGGGTGTATATTAACCACATATTGCACCCTAACCCTTCATACGCCATAAAAATTATTTTGGAAATTAATTCCATTTATACTATGCTTAATTTCATTGAGCTGTTTATGTATAGTTAAAATCAATGAATGAGGTGCAGTTATGTGTATTGTAAAATTGAAAATATCTTCCTATGAAATTAATGATGCAGTTATGGCTTCCCATAAAAGCGACACAGTGAGTATTCCATGTGATTCTGATACCGATTTTTGCATGCAGCTTGATGGCTGGGACGAGCATACAAGTATCCCTGCAACTTTAGATGAAAAGCCAGTCCTGCTCTATCGTGATCGTTATGACAAAGAAAATCACCATTGGGTGATGAAACTTGCTTAAGAATTTTGTTAGTACACTTAGGCTATTGACTAAGCATATAAGTAGGTAGGAACTGAAAAGCTGATATGAAATGAGAACTAACAAAATAATAGGCAAAAAAAGAGGCCTGGTAGATTCCGATTACCGGGCCTTGGGAAATGGCTCTGGCAGAGCCGTGCGCTAAAATTGCCATTGAGACGTAACAAAGTACACTCTAATACTAGCTTTCAATGCACGTTCTTACCATGTTTATTATCAATATTTTCACATATTATTAACACAATTTATTTCTTGATTTTATAATATTGAACTATTTGTTTAATAGGTTAAACCTATTCACCTAATCATTCAAACCTTTCAATCAATCAACTAATTGAATAACAATGATAATTTATTAATTCACCACTTCCTTTATGCTCTAATGGTTTTACTTTGCTATCAGCTTAGTTGCTAACACACAACTTTTCAGCGGCTTCTTTTATAGGTAATATTCTTTCCACAACTGTCTTGGTGCTATCGATAGGCTTAAGCAGCACATCGATAGGCTGTGCTTTAATTTCTTTTTTATTCATCAATTCAGTTGCAATATCATTTAATGGATATTGCATTAATGTCGCAGGGTTAATAACGACCAAAGCCCCATTATGGCGGCACTCTAACATGACCTCCTCACGAGTAAATGGCCAATCATCTCCAAATTGTTTCTTACTCACGGATGTTAACGGTGCAGAAAAAGCAGTACTTACGGTACCAGCCAATAACAGTGTGCAAATAATGAGTTTAAATTTCATGGTAGTGCCTTATCAAACATTAAAGATATCTTCGCGTTATTATCAATTAAATATAAAAGTTTAGCTAGATTGGCTGGTAGCTTGCAAAAATCGCCACCGAAAGGATAGCCATAGTCCCTAACAGTAACTCAACCCAACTGTTAATAATTAGGGTGTTGACCCGCCCTTTTTGTTTAATAATCGGTACGATGTAATAGCGATTGATAATAGCCAATAGAAGCATTCCCCCCACTAAAATGATCTTAAACCAAAGTAGTGATTGGTATTCTGACCCTGAATAGTTTAATGGCCAGCCAGGTAAGAGCGTTATTGCACTAATGACTCCAGTAATAATAACCAGTGCAACAGCGATGTGACCATAACGCGAAAAACGCATCATGGTATTCACAATGTGTTTATCCATCCCTTCGACCATTTCTTTTTTATTGCGTAAAAATTGAATGCAAATTAAAAATGGCCACAAACCGCCAAACCAATAGGCTGAACTAATAAGATGAATGAATTGATTGATGCGGTGGAGGGTTCCGAGTAAGCCATCATGCATAGCCGCGTGCCCAATAAAAGCATGCAAACCAAGTAGGATCACTGAAAAAACCAATATGAGTTTCAATCGCAATTGGATTGGTTTTACAAATAAAACCAATAACAATAATACAGATGACAAAAGTTCCCAACGCCATACTTGACCGAATGACGTCCCTAAAACCCCTTGCCATATATCCAAATCGATACTATCTTGCCAACCATCTCCCATCAGGCCTGCTTGTGCAACCATCCAACCAAAAGTTGTTAACACGGTAACGATGGCGCAGAAGAAAATACCTTTATTCAAATAGCGGCTGAGCAAATAATTAAATGGCTCACGACTAAGTACCACTGCAAATATTGACATTCCACACATCAATATTGCAGCGATAAAATGAATAAAGCGAATAAGGGTATAAAAAGCTTCTAGTGACATATTATTTCACTGTAAAGCTATACGTTCCTTTTGTTTTGTGTCCATCGACAGAAACGACGCTCCAATTAACGTCATATTTCCCAGCAGCGAGCTTGTCTTCCACAGGGACAATCACTTTTGTATCGTTACTTGGGTCTAATCTTGCTTTACCGGTTTTCACTATTTTATTTTCAGGACCGATAATACTGACCTTAGTGAAATTAACTTCAATGCCTTCAGAAAAGCTTAATGAGATAGACTCAGGGGCTTGTTCTACTGCCGTACCTTCAGCAGGAAGTTGGTCTTTTAAGTGCGCATGTGCAAATGCTTGTTGGAAAGACATGCCTAAAAATAGAACGGCGACAGCGCTAAGTTTGCGCCATGAAGATTTAATAGGGTTAATTGGCATAGTAACCTCTTAATTTGCAGGTGAATTTAGAATAATTACCAATCATTATACGGAAAACAAACCATTTTACTGCTTAAAAATGGGTTTTATCGGCCTATCCTGTGAGTTTTCACACAAAATGAAAAGAAAAAGACTTATGAACATTGAATTGCAGGATTCATGCCCATAAGCCTAGAGAGGTCTTTATGTTTTACATGGAGATAAAACGATATTTTTATTTACTTACTGGCGTGTAGATTAAACATGTGTTGCCGCTGACATGTTTTTCAAATCTTTATCTAACAAGAATAGTGCCTTACCAGACTCACCCACCATATCCAGTTTATCCAGTACTGATTTAAATAATTTCTCTTCTTCGTGTTGCTCTGCAACATACCATTGTAAGAAATTAAATGTAGAATAATCTTGTGTTGTCATTGCTAAATGAGCCAATTTATTAATTTCACGAGTAATTAATTGCTCATGTTCATAAGTTTGATGAAATACATCGCTAATTGATTTGAAATCAACTGGTGGCGCTGCAATTTGCCCTAACAGGGGTAATGCCCCAGTGTCACTAAGGTAATCAAATAAACGCTGCATATGTTCCATTTCTTCTTGTGAGTGTGCTTTTAAGAACGCTGCAGCACCTTCATAGCCTTTGTCACTACACCAAGCGCTCATTTGCAAATAAAGATTTGCAGAATAAAATTCAAGGTTTAATTGTTCGTTTAATTTTTTGACCATATCTGTAGTTAACATATTTATGCCTTATCGATTAATTATTCATGAGTATATTATGCACAGTATTAAAACAATTAAAACCCTAAAACAATCTTAAAACAAAAAAATCCAATTTACTGATAATTAATAACTTTTGTTAAAAACAATAATAATCAATCTCATTATCTTTCCCTGTTTTTTCCCTTAATTACTAATATATAAATAGAGAAATTTAACTATTGTTTTTCATTATTCCAATTAAGGTATTGAGATTTTTTCTCATTATCCAGTTACAATAATGGCGTATGAATTTAACAGTAGAGATCAAATATGAGCCATAATCTTGCTTTATTGCCTAAAGATGAAATGGATAAGGTCAATGTCGACCTTTTAGCTTCCGGTGTTGCATTTAAAGAACGCTATAACATTGCCATCATTGCTGAAGCTGTTGAGCGAGAACAACCCGAGCACTTAAGGGAGTATTTCAGGGAGCGATTAGTCTACTACCGACAACTGTCGCATAACTTTGCACGTATGCCTTATGAACCACGAAATCGCTAGTCTCACGAAGACACAAAAGAAATGATAC